>JAVBPL010000138.1:0-10206 GCA_031549645.1 Ruminiclostridium sp.
TGGATATCGCTAGAAGTTTACTTATTATTTTAATCACCTCTGTACTAACCGAGAACTTCGTGCTTTCAAAATTCTTAGGAATTTGCCCGTTCCTCGGTGTCTCTAAAAAGGCTTCAAGCTCTTTAGGAATGGGGCTTGCTGTAACCTTTGTAATGAGCTTTGCGACACTTTGCACTTATCCGATTTATTATTTTATACTCGTGCCATTAGGAATTGAGTATATGAATACTATCGCATTTATTCTGATAATCGCTCTCTTTGTTCAGATTGTGGAGATGGTGCTTAAGAAGTATGTGCCGCCGTTATATAAAGCTCTAGGTGTATACTTACCACTTATTACCACTAACTGTGCGGTCCTTGGAGTAACACTGCTTAATATCACAAATGAATATTCGCTCATTGAAGCTGTTTTCAATTCATTTTGTGCTGGGCTTGGCTTCTTACTCGTGCTGCTTGTTTTCTCGGGTGTCAGAGGCAGAATTGAACGCTGTGATGTTCCGAAGGCACTTAGAGGAACCCCGATTACTTTAATAGCAGCTTCGATAGTTTCGCTTTCGTTTATTGGTTTTGGCGGACTAGTCGAGGGTATATTCGGTGCGTAGAATTTTTTGGAAGGACTGAACTGATTTAATGACTGAATTTATTTTACCGATACTTATTTTTCTTGTAGTCGGTTGTTTGGCGGGAGTGATTTTAACCGCAGCATCGAAGCTTTTAGCAGTAAAAACTGATGATACGGTCGAACGGCTGCTCACGCATCTACCTGGAATAAACTGCGGTGCCTGCGGATATTCGGGCTGTGAAGGATATGCTAATGCGATTGCAAAGGGTAAGGCAGAGCCGACACTATGTAAGCCAGGCGGTGAAAAAACCGCAAAGGGTATAGGCGAGGAGCTTGGTATCGAGGTTAAAGCCGCAGAGAAGGAAGTCGCCTATGTTCATTGCTCTGGCGACTGTGATGCGACTAAGGATAAGTATAATTACAACGGCACTCTAAGCTGTCTTGCTTCTGAAAAATATTACAACGGGAAAGGGCAGTGCCGTTTTAGCTGTACTGGGCTTGGGGACTGCACTCGTGTATGTGAATATGGCGCAATTTCTGTTAAAAATGGTGTTGCGGTGGTTAATAATGCACTTTGCACCGCTTGCGGACTTTGCATAAAGGAATGTCCGAATAAGCTGATTTCTTTCCGAAAGGTGCACGAAAAGGTACAGGTTTCCTGTTCGTCGCAGGATATAGGAAAAACGACCAAGGCTAACTGTAAAAACGGCTGTATAGCTTGCAAGATATGCGAGAAGAAATGCCCGTCCGATGCCATTCATGTAGTGGATAACCGAGCGGTGATTGATTACGCTAAATGCACAGGCTGTGAAATCTGCGTCGAGGTTTGCCCGACAAAATGCATACATGTTCTGCCTGAGTGTGTTAAATGAACACAATGGGTTATGGCAAACAGAAATTACCAAATAATAAATAAATAGTAGGGGCGACCGAGACGGTCGCCCCTACTTGGATAATGCCTAATAATATGGTTATTTTGTCAAAGCCTCTTTTACAAGCTCCTTAAAATGCGTTCCTCTAGCCTCGAAGTTTTTATAAAAGCCATAGCTTGCGGCGGCAGGGGATAAAATACAGCGTTTTTTAGTTATATTAGCTGCGATTTCTACGGCTTCAGCCATATCGCTTGCCTTATAAACTGTTTTACTTAGCGAACCGCTTATTTTATGTCCTGTGTCGGGTAATGTGATTATATTCTGGAGGTCGGAGCTATTTATATACTCTATCAGCGGCTGATAATCAATGCCTCTGTCCATACCCCCAATAATTAACGTATCAGTTTCGGGGAAGCTTTCCACTGCCGAAATGGCAGCTAAAGGCATAGTGCTGATGCTGTCGTTAATATACTCTACACCGTTAAAGCTTCCGACAACCTCGAGCCTGTGAGGAAGCCCACTGAAGCTTTCTATTCCGCTTAGAACGTCATCTAAACCTACACCCAGTCTTAAAGCGACCATGATAGCAATTCCGATGTTATAAAGATTATGTCTGCCATAAAGCTTAGTTTTAATATCAGACAGCGGTATTATTAAATCCTCTATAAATAAACTCTCGTTATCAAGATAAATATCCGCTTTACCGCTTAGGGAAGCAGTAAATTTATTTGCCTCAGTATCGACTGTGAGCTCTGTGTTATAAATCAATAAATCGTTTTCTTTCTGATAAAGATATATATTTTCTTTTGCTCTTTTGTAAGCGTCAAAATTAACATAATGGTCGAGATGCTCCTCGTAAACATTAAGGAGAACCGCAATATTAGGTGATGCCCTAACATATTCGAGCTGATGACAGGACATCTCGCAAATAATCGTGGTGTTTTTATCAAGCTTATTTGTCTTTTCAAGCGGAGGGATACCGATATTTCCTATCAGAATAGAATTTGGAACCAGATGATGAATTAACGAGGAGGTTGTCGATTTACCCTTCGTTCCTGTTATTCCTACAACTGTGTTATCTGTGAACCTGAGGAGCAGGTCGGTTTGAGATGTGATTTTTTCTTTTTGCTCGGTATTTAACTTATCAAGTAAAATTACACCCGGTGCTTTCATAACTATGTCAAAATTATCAACCGCCAAAAGATAATTTTCGCCGCTGTACAGCTCATAATTACGGATTTCATCGGTAATATTTAAACATATATCCGAAATTCCGATGGTGCAAGGTATCTTTTTTAAGATTTCAAGCGTAGATTTACCCTCCAAGCCGAAGCCTAAAATCAACACTCGCTTGTGTGAAAAAAAGTCAATTAATTTATCAAACATAACATTTCCTATCAGTTAAATAATTGTAAAAATTCCTTTGGTATAAAGTTGTTTTCATCAAAAAAATTATCCAAAGACTCGGCAGTAATGGGTTTTGAGTCAATATACTTTTGTAATAATAACGGTGTGTTATTGCCTCTTAGCTTATATGCTGCTTGTAATGCAAGATTAATCTCGTTCTTTGTTCCCACACACTCAAAGGGCTTGTCGTAATCGGGATACACAAGACCGTTGAACAGCTCCTCGAAATCGGAGGTGTTAAGCATATTGCTGCCGAAAATCCCTATAAGCTTTTCATCGGGTAAAAACGCAGCGAGCATTATATAAACATACAGGCATTTAGCGCATTTTCCACACCAGCTATCAGTTTTCGAGCCGACGTTACAGCTTTGGAAGATATTCAGATATTTCGGAAGACTTGCGAATTTTTTCGTTATCTGCCACTCGCTCCAGCCACGAAGCAAGCTAAAATATTCGGGTGTTCCGCCGAAATACCTGCTGATATAATCACGGAAATCTGCTTCAAATTCGGTGCTTTTGCTGTACTGATGATTTACCTCAGTACCTGTAACATTGACCTCGTTTGCGCTGCTTTCGTTAGATAATGCGATGTATTTTTTACCCGAAAGATACGCAAAAATCCAAGAGGAGAATGCTACAATTGACGAAAAAGGCGTGTGTCCGTTAAGATAACCCTCGCTGTTTAGCCTAAGTAATTCCTTGTCAATCGTTCGTCTTACCCCTATAATATCAGCTTCGTTATAACCTGCGGTAAGTGCAGTATCAATAACAGGCTGTCTGGGGTTAATAATATAGCATTTGTTTTGGCTGTGCTTACCAAGAAGCTCCATTGTAACTATACTATCCTTACCGCCGCCGACGGGGATTAAAACGCCATTTAGGCGACTGGAAGCATTAAATATTATAGAATTTTTATCCACTGGAACAATCTCAAAAAAATCATCACCAGGGATAATATTATTTCGGTGGCAAAACTCACCCAACCCTTTTATATAAAGCTTTTTCCACCATGCTATCTGATAATTGTCGAGTGAACCACAATTGATATAGATTTTTTTAGGACAGGCACATTTCCAGTAGCTGACAAGCTCCACCATACCAAGGTTAAAAACTGCATATTCGAGAAGCTTGTTATCCTTAGCCTCGCTTAAAAGCGCTTTTTCAAAGCTCCACGAGGGGTAAAAATGTATATCATCTATCGAAAAGTGAAACACAAACCCATTTTCGGTGATTTCGTAGCTGTGGTAAATAAGGGACTTATGTTTTTCACGAAGCTCATTAAATTTATCCATAATTGAGTTATGCCTTTCTTGTGTAAATCTGTATTAATTATACATTAATGTCTGATTATTAGCAAGCCCCAAATACATTTCGGCAATAAAATTTATTAAAAGGCTTTAATTTTGTCGAATTATGTGGTAAAATAGAAATTGTAAGTTCAAATTGCGGAGTTTAACTTGAACAAATCTCCTCGAGGGGAATGGTTATATTAATGGAAAACGATTTGGAAATAATGACGGCAAAGGATTTTTTGCTTGAGATAAGTAAATTAAAGCTTTCAGGGCGAGAATTTCTCGCTCTTGTTGGCAATTCAAAAATTAATAATGACGCATTTACCGAGCTTCGTGACAGCAAGAGCCTTACGCAACAGAGAATTATTGAGCTGTTTGAAAATTCGACACTTACATCGGCTGATTATGAAAAAATGCTTAAAGCTGCTTATGTTTACAAAAAGAAGCAGCAAGAAATCCCGCCAAGAGAAAATCAGGAAAAAAAGCTTCAAAGTGCCATTACAGAAGCAAATAAGCGAATGGAAACACTCCGCAAAAAGGAAACCGTTCAATTCGCAAAGCTTCGCACACAGCAAATTGTAAAGCCGAAGCCTGAAACCGATAATTATACTCCTAACCCAGTCCCAGAGGAGGTTAAACCCGCTGAAAAGCTGAACTTGTCAAATTCTACACCTTTCCCCAAGATTACTCCGAGCATGGAGAATAAATATGCAAAGGCGGGGTTATTTACTATCCCATCAAAAACTGTGACGGAAAAAGATGACAATACTGGTGTACCGATTGATACCATTTACTCCACAAATTTTTTGAATTCAGATGAAGAATTTGACCAAGAAATTGATGAAGATTTTGATAGAGAATTTGATGAAAAATATGAAAAAGATTTAAGAGGAGGCGATGAAAATACTAATAAAGGGAAGCTTATAGCCTGCTTGATTTTAGGCTTTCTCCTTTTTGCTTCAAGCTTTATTGTAAGATATGTTCAGACAGGTGATTTTCTACCGCAAAAAGAAATTGTATTCGAAGAAAAGGCTCCCGAAACCTACGAGGATATAGCGCGGCTTCTTTACGGCTTACCTACGTCTGATATGCAGTACAATAAGCTTATCGGGAATTATTATATAGACACAAGTATAAAAAATTCTATTAAGCCTGTCACTGTCACAAGTAACGAAAAGTATATATTTTATCTCAATAACGGAAGTGTTTATGCTGTAAAGAAGGCATCGTCAGAACCTACCTTTATAATAAAAAGCAGCAATAATAAATCAGAAATAACGGGTATATTTCTATATAGTGGTTACCTATATGTATTGTATAATTATAGCTACGAAGCTTCGTTTACTTCGTTAAAACAGCTTGACACACCAGAGGAATACGACGAGTTTGGCGAGCTTATTCATAATAAAATCTCAGATGCTTTTATCCAGTCAGCGGTGATTGTTGAGGTGTATAATGCAGAGGAAGTAAGCGATGCTCCTAATACTTATACTTATGATGGAGTGCTGCATGATATAGGGGAAATAAACGGGCAAATTTATATTACGACCGAGTTTAGTTCCTTTGAGCCGAAATATTATGATGCAGTAAAAGCTTATATGCCCTCGTATTCACTCAACAATAATGAATACATCTTAAGTGTAGAAAATGCTATTATAGCTGGGGATATTAAGAATAAACGCTTTAATTTGCTGGGTGTTTTAAATCCCGACAATCCCGAAGCTTATGCCGTTATTGGCAGCGAAGCTGTAACGTCTTTTACTAAGGATAATAAGCTTTATTTTATTATAAAAAATTCTGATAAAACCGAAATAATAAGGTTCGATGAAAGCTTTAACAGGACAGAATATACACTACAGGGCACCGCTTATGAAAGCTCTGTTGACGAAATAGACGGAATAATTCGGATATGCACCGAGACGGAGACAGGCTTTAAGCTATATATTTTTGACAGCGAATTTAATCTGCTGTCGCTGATTGAGAATATAGCGGCGGGTGAACAGCTTAAGGGTGTATTGTTTGATGAGCTTAACGTTTATATGATAGCGTCAAAGCTTTATGCTTTTGAAACGAGCGTACCAAATGACCCGATAATTTCGGAGAATATTTCCGTTAATATTTATTCCGATGACTTCCTTTATTGGTCGGATAAGGAAAGGCTCTCATTAACAGTTGATACCGACGAAAGCGGTAACAAAAAGGGACTTCGTGTCACAATGTATAAGCTCCAAAAGGGGGAGCTTGTCGAAACTGCTTCTACCTTAATTACCGCCGAAAGTACCGTCGCAGGCAACTGGAACAGATACCTCGAAACTCCAGTAGATAACGACAAATTAATCATAGACACATCGGCTGAAAGAGGAATGCTTGTTATTCCTGTAAGGTATTTCGACGGTATTTCCGAGATAGATAAATTTATAGTTTACGAATATAATGAGCATGTTGGATTTACAGAGGTGTATCAGACCGTGCATTTTGATTTACACAGTGAAATGCTTTGCGGTGTTATCACAGAAAATCAGATTTACACCTTTATTGACACCGAGGCTGATGTAATAAGTGAAATAGACTATAAGCTTGCGGTTGAAAAGTCGCTTTCGCTTACTTAAGCAGCTTAAATATTCCGCGGATAACCGAAAATCCCGCCGAAAAACCTATTACTGTTAAAATACTTGCCATATTTAAAGGACTGGTTTGGAAAATTGGCGACATAATATTCGAAACCATAGCGCAAAAAATTATCGAAAATGAAACCAAAACGGCTAGGATTAAGTTTTTATTATTTAAGTAATCGGCATTAAAAATCCCTTTGGAGTTATCCTTACATTCGAACACGAAAATTAATTGGGAGAGTCCTAGCGTTGCCATTGCGGCAGTTCTTGCCTGAGCAGGACCCTCTGTGTTCATGACCAGCATAAAGGTGAAAAGGGTACAGATACCGATAGTGATGCCCCTAAAGATTATTTTGGGTATCATACCGCCTGAAAAAATACTTTCGTTTGCTTTTCTCGGAGGCAGATACATAATATCGTCAGTCGGCGGTTCCATGCTTAAGGCAATTGCGGGAAGCCCATCGGTTACGAGATTAATAAGCAGTACCTGAATTGGAACAAGTACGACAGGCATACCGAGCACCATAGCGACTAGCATAGTTATTACCTCGCCTATGTTACAGGAAAGCATATAGCGAACGAATTTACGGATATTGTTATAAATAGTCCGTCCCTGTTCAACGGCGCTTACAAGTGTCGCAAAATTGTCGTCCAGGAGAACTATCTGTGCTGCTTCTTTTGTCACGTCGGTACCCGTAATCCCCATCGCAACGCCAATCGCTGCTTCCTTAACAGCTGGTGCGTCATTCACGCCGTCGCCTGTCATAGCTACCGTCTTACCGTTTGCTTTCAAGGCTCTGACTATTCTAAGCTTATCCTGTGGCGAAACACGAGCAAAAACCGAGGTTCTGTTTATAACAGCTTGCAACTCATCGTCAGACATGGCATGAAGTACAGCACCTGTGATTACTTCTGAATTATCCTTTAAAATTCCCGCCTGCCGTGCAATTTCGGCGGCGGTATTTTTATGGTCGCCAGTAAGCATTATAACCTTAATTCCTGCTCGCTCGCACTTTTTTACTGAGCCTCGTACCTCAGGACGAAGCGGGTCGCTCATACCTTGAAGCCCGATGAAGATATAGTCGCTGTATTCAGACGGTTTGTAGGCAAAACCGAGTAGTCTCAACGCCCTTGCAGTCATTTGGTCAATTCCTGCTTGAACCAGCTTTTTATCCTGGGGAGAAAAGGGCTTAATCTCACCGTTTTTAAGTATATACCTGCACTTTTCGATGAGAACATCAGGCGAGCCTTTCATAAATTCGAGCCTTTCCGAATTATGACCAACCACTGTCACCGCCATAAATCTGCTGCCGCTGTCAAAAGGAATTTCGTTTATTCTGGTATAATTATCACCTCTGATGCCAAAGCTTTCAGCAGAGGTGCGAAGTGCTGTTTCAGTCGGGTCGCCTGCATAACCGCCGTCAATCTGGCGAATGGCGTTATTACAGACAGTGCCGCAGGTGTAAAGAAGCTTTATAGTGGTGCCCGTTTCTCCTACTGAGCTTTTATATGTATAATGCCTGTCATCGACGAAAATATCGGTGACAGTCATTTTATTTTGTGTCAGTGTTCCTGTTTTGTCGGTGCAGATTACATCGGTACAGCCGAGAGTTTCGACAGAATGAAGCTTATTAACAAGAGCCTTCTGCTTATAAATTCGCCTGATTGCAAGAGCAAGTGAAATAGTAACAGTAGCTGGAAGTCCCTCTGGAATAGCCGCAACCGCAAGTGAAATCCCCGTAAAGAGCATATCGAAAACCGCATATCCTCTTAAAATTCCGATTAAGCTTACTATTATGCAGATAATAACACAGCCGATGCCGATTATTTTACCAAGCTCACCAAGCTTCTTTTGTAGCGGTGTTTTTTCCTCCTCTATTTCGGTGAGCATACCCGAAATATGTCCCATCTGGGTGCTGTGGCCTGTTTCGATTATTTCTGCTGTGGCATGCCCCTTTGTGGCTATGGTTCCCATGTAGCAGACAGAGGATTGATTTAAGATATTACCTTCATTTGTGCCGATTTTTTTTGTTACTGGCATACTTTCACCTGTCAGCATGGCTTCGTCACACTCGAAGGACATGGCTGAAAGTATTTTACAATCTGCGGGTATTCTTGAGCCTGCTTCAAGCTCCAGTATATCGCCTCTCACGAGCTTTTCGGCTGATATACTTATTAGCTTTCCGTCTCTGTACACCTGTGCTTGGGGTGCGGCAAATTTTTTTAACGCTTCAAGTGTCTTTTCTGTTCGGTATTCCTGTATAAAACCGAGAGCAGCATTCAAAATAACTATAACGGTTATAGTAAGTGCATCCCAGTATTCTCCCATCACTACGCTTACGGCGGTAGCGGCAAGAAGAATTAACACCATTGTATCCTTAAACTGTCCCCCAAAAATCGCTAGTGGGTTTGATTTCTTTTCCTCTGCCAGCTTGTTTTCGCCGTCACGCTTGAGTATTTTTTCAGCCTCTGCTGTACTAAGTCCTTTGTGATGTTTTTCCATTATAATCACCATTTCCTTCTTTCTTTTAGGTAATGCACCTTGTCCCTTAATTTTATGCTATGAAAAAAATTTTAGAATTTTTTTCGAAAAAGTATTGACAATATAAAAATACATGATATAATACAACTGTACTAGTTCAGATAATACAGACGATACAGATAATACATTCAGAAAGGAGAATGACTTTGTTTTCGATTGATATACGAGGCAAAACACCGATTTACGAACAGCTTCTTAACCGAATAACCGAGCTTATATCCTCAGGTGCGATGAGCGAAAACGAGCGTATGCCTACTGTGCGTGAGGTGGCAAAGGACCTTGGCGTTAACCCGAATACTGTTCAGAAGGCGTATCAAATGCTAGAACAGCGAGGACTTATTTACTCGATACCAGCAAAAGGCAGCTATGTGGCAAAATCCGATACAGTCATAAACACGGTAAAGGAGCAGGCACTGGCGCGTTTCAGAGAAAGTGCTTTAAACGCAATAAACAGCGGGCTTGAACCCAATGTTTTAAAAACAGAGATAGAAAAGCTAGAGGGAGGAACGAAGAATGATTAAGCTTCAAGGTGTAACCAAATATTTTGATGACTTTACTGCACTTGACGGCATTGATTTAGAGATTGAAAAAGGCAGTGCTTACGGGCTTCTAGGCTCGAACGGTGCTGGAAAATCTACAATATTAAGACTCGTTTCAGGTGTATATAAGGCAGACGGGGGTGAGGTGCTGATAGACGAAACCAAGGTCTACAACAACCCTGTCGTAAAAGAGAAAATTATCTTCATAAATGACGAAACAATCCAGTGGAATCCCCTAACACTACGAGAGATTAAGGATTATCATAAGACCTTTTACAGAAATTTTTCTGAGGAAAAGTTCAGCATGCTTTGGGATATTCTAAAGCTGCCGCTGGACAAAAAGCTATCGACCTTCTCAAAGGGAATGAAAAGGCAAGCTG
>JAVBPL010000092.1:0-6859 GCA_031549645.1 Ruminiclostridium sp.
TTTCAAAAAAATTGAATTAAGGGTTTAGTAGCTTGGCTTACGTCAAGCCACTACCAATTAACTCTCGTTAATCAGTTCCAGCCAACTCTCGTCGGCTAGTTAATTCTAAAGTTCGTCTATTGTTCAATTTTCAAGGTACTCCGTACAAATCTAACGATTCGCACTACACAAACCTATCGGTTTGTATATCCGAATGTCTCGCATTCGTATTGTGCTTGTCCGCTGTCTCTTTGCGACAGCTTTAACAGTATATCATCTATTTTGATGTTTGTCAAGCCGATTTTGTAAAATCTGTATTAATCGACATTTTACATAACAACATCATTGAAAGACTCGACATCATTGTTAAAAATGACTTTAAATGAGCGAAATAATGATATAATATATTTGTATTATGAAATACACTTCAATGAATTATACGAAAAAATGCTTAAATTGTTAATTTTTAGTAAACTTTGATAATTTTAGCCAATTTTGGTTGAAAATCGTATTTAAATATGTTATAATTAACGAAATCATGCGGTTTGAATGGCGGTGAGTATTTGAAAGACATAATTGATATATTTAAAAATCGTGAATTTATCAAGGCAAGAATAGTACTGACAAAGGATTTTCCTGTGCATCTTCTTGATGAGTCAGATTTAAACAAGAAACAAAATAGAATTCTTTTACACGATTTAATACACCTTGACGATTTACCCGAGGTTGTGAATACAATAGATGAAATAATATCGAAAAAAAAGGATAGGCTTTATGTCCACACCAGAATTAGGCTGGATGACCAGCTAGTTTGGTTTTTAATCTGCTGCGATTATCATAAAGATAAATTTGGGATTAAATCCGATTATCTACAAGGCACTTTTCTTAATATGTCTATGTATCTTGATTCAGCAAGCGACGACCCTGTAATAAACGACTTCAGACAAAAGCACACGGAATTTATGTCCGATGTGTCTATTGCTGCTATACCTTTATCGGAGATACTCGACCACGAATATTTGGTTAAAATCCAAATGCCGTTTAAAATAACAACAGGCATATATTCAGCAATCTACGATGACAAGGATAAGCTAATCTGTACCCCGAAACCTGGTGTCACCGAATTTAACTACTCAAAATTCAAGTATCACAGAAAAGAAAGCATAAGAATTAACCATATAACAACTGCTTATTGGGTTCTAGCTTCTGACGATGAGAACAAAATCACAAATAACACGCCCCTTTTAGAAACACTTGTATTAACTGTATCTCGAATAGCAAACGCATATGTTGTACTATTTAAAGAGCTCCAAAACTCTGACCGTGCCAACAAGTTACTAAGTGAAAACATCGAGCAGCAAATGCTTATCAATAGCATATATAATATTATATTAGAAGAGCGCAATTCAGAAAAAGCCTTAATGGGAGTAATGAAAAGCATCAGCGAGTATATGCATGTTGACAGGATATTCATTTATTCAGACGATGCCGAGAACAGACAATTCAATCTGATATATGAGTATGCTCAGCTGAATAAACACATAAGGGGACAGCACATTATTGAGTACAGCGAATATCCGAAAACAGTACAGCAGCTTGAATATTCCGACTTGTACTACCCTACCGAATCCGACCATGAGCTCAAACGCAAGGGCATCGCTTCGTTCGTTGTTGTAAACCTGAACGGAGACGGCAGGCGTTCGGGTGTAGCACTCTATCAATCGATGATAAAGGACCGTATTCCCACCCCGCAGGAGACAAAAATACTTCGCTCCACTTCTCAGATAATTGCAACATTATTACTACAAATTGAGGTAGACCGTCAGCTTTCAAGAACCACCGAGCAGCTAAAGCACCTTGCTTTCCACGATATAGTGCTCAATATCCCCAACCGTGCACTTTTGCAAGAAAACGCAGAAAAGGAGTTCAAATCGCAAAAGCCAGGCGCGGTTTTGTGCCTTAAAATCACTAACATCCGTATTTTCAACGAGCTTTTCGGTCATGGTTATACCGACAATTTACTACGAGCAGTAGCGGAACACACCAGTCGTTCGCTTGAACCAGGCATGAGCATATACAGATTTTCGGGTAGTGTAATGATGATACTTATTAGCGGTGATGACGGTACAAAGGCAAAGCAGTTAGCCGAAAGGCTTCTTTACCGTTTAAAGAAGCCCTGGGTTCATCTAGGCAACGAGCATTTTCTTGAAATAGGAATAGGCATATCACTGTTCCCCGAGCACGGAAACACGAGCGAGGACATCTTTCGGACTGCTTCACTGGCAATGTACAAGGCACTAGAATACGGAACGAACAACTATGCTTTTTATATTAAAGAGCTTGAACGACCCGCAAAAATAGATTATCATTTTACACAAAAGATAAGGCAGTCGATAAGCGACGAAATGAACGGCTTTTATTTGACCTATCAGCCTGTTATCGATCTTAGCACGGGTGCTATCGTGTCATGTGAAGCCTTTATAAACTGGAGCTCCGACGACGAATGGCTGCCAACGGCTCAGATAGTACGAATAGCCGAGAACATGGGCTACGACATTTACATGGATTCCTGGGTAATCGAAAATGCCTGTTTAGCCTGTAAAAAGATACAAAACGAGCTATACCCAGACTTTAATATAAGTGTAAACATAACCTCACGCGATCTGCGTTCGAGTGCAATCCTACCGATTTTGGAAAGAACATTAAGCATAGCGCAGCTTGAGCCCAGGCATCTTGCAATTGAGATTCAGGAAAACACTATCGTGGGGCAAGCCGAGAGCGTAATACCTATAATAGGCAAGCTTAAAGCACTAGGAGTAAGTCTGACAATAGACAGCTTCGGTAAGGAATTATCCGCGGCGAATTTAATCAAATATTCCTATATAGATTTAGTAAAGACTGAATTTAGCTTGTTTTCAAATGTCTTTGATGACTTTGACAGAATAATTCTTGATACAGTTGTAGGTCTAGCCAAAACGGTTAAAAAAGGCATATGTATCAAACGCATTGAGGACCAACAGCAAATGGAAATTGTAGATAAATACAAAATCAACATGGCACAAGGTCATTTGTTTTCAAAGCCATTAAAAATTGATGAGTTATACAATTTTGTTTCAGAACACACAAGTACCCAACAAACTAAAGCAAAGCTTTAAACAAGGCTTTGCTTTTTTGTCTATTATGCAAAAATTTGTTTTAATATTGCAAAAAACTGTAAAAGTGTATATAATATAAGTTATAGTATTAGTTTTTATAATGGAAGGCACCGAAATGATAAAGCACATTTTACGTCAGGGCGTTATGTATTTTAAGCGGCTGGATAAGCTGCTTATTTTGCTATGCATTGCAGCGAGTGTTTTCAGTGTCATCTTGCTTTATACCATGTTTGAAAATGATATAAGCGACTATGTTTTCAAGAGGCATTATGTCATGCAGGCAACCATGACTATTGCGGGAGTGGTGCTTGCGCTTATTGTAAGCGTTATAAATTACAAATTTATTTCTAAGGTCTGGTTTATTTATGTGCCGCTAGCATTGATACTTACTCTGCTGCTATTCACTCCGCTGGGCATCACAGTTGACGGTGCGGATGATATCGGCTGGCTTGATATCGGCATAGGCACCATTCAGCCTTCGGAATTCTTAAAAATCGCATTTATCATGTCTTTTTCGACTCATCTGTCAAAGCTAGGTAAACGCATGAACCAAATCCATCACATGGTTTTATTAATTCTACACGGATTGTTCCCAGTAGCACTGGTTTCTATCCAAGGTGACGACGGAACTGCGCTTGTATTTTTATTTATGTTCCTAACCATGATGTTTATTGCTGGAGTTTGGTGGCGGTATATCCTTGCTGCTGCGGTAGTGGCACCCGTAGGGCTATACTTTGTTTGGAATTATATCATGCAGCCCCATCATAAGCTGCGTTTCTTAGTTTTATATGACGAAGCTGTTCAAGCGGAGCAAATGCTAAACCTCTACGACCAGCAGCACCGAGGCTTAATAGCTCTAGGCTCAGGGCAGCTCACTGGCAAGGGGCTTCTTGGCGGAGATTATACTTATGTGCCCGCTATTCAAACAGACTTTATTTTCAGTTCTATCGGAATGACACTCGGCTTCATTGGCTGTATCGCTACTGTGACGTTATTATTTTTTATATGTATACGCATTTTTAATGTTTCTATCGTGGCGAAGGATTTGCTCGGACGCTTAATCTGCGTCGGTGTTTTTTCGATGCTACTGTTCCACTCAGTTATTAATATAGGTATGTCGCTAGCCGTAATTCCCGTTATCGGAATACCTCTTCCATTTATAAGTGCGGGTGGCAGCTCAATGCTTGCACTTTTTATTTGTATAGGTCTCGTTTTATCGGTATATTCACATAAAGATAGAAACTATCATTTATTTTATACGGAAAAGGACTAGCCCGAAAAATTTTCAATTCCGCCAAGTATGCCTACCAAAAGTATAAATACTAAGCTCAAAAAGGACGTCGGGTAGAACATTTGGTTATTTACTGTAACTGAGGTGTTTTTAATGTTAAGCTTTATGCATAAAGATAAGGGACAGAATTATATTGTGAATACTGCTGTAAAACGATATTTATGGCCGACGGTTTTTTCTGTTGCTTCAGTCCCGATTGCCCAGTTTATAGACGCAGTTATTCTGGGTAATTTCTTAGGTGAATCTGGTTTAGGTGCAGTCAGTGTAGTCGCACCAGTTTTCTTGATATTAGACGCTATTCAGTCTTTGTTATCTTCAGGTGCTTCAACTCAGTATTCAATTTATATGAGCCGTGGGAAAAACAAGGAAGCCCACGAGGTATTTACGCTCGCACTTATAGCGGCTTTTATTGTTTCGCTTTTTATATGTGTCATAGCCCCTTTTATGGTTCCAGCACTTGTTGATTTACTCGGTGCTGAGGGTGATTGTAAAATATGGTCTACCCAGTATGCAACAATACTTCTGATGGGTGCACCGCTATTATTGATTACTCGATTAATGGCGGAATTTATTCAAAACGATAATGAACCTGGCACTTCTATGAGAGGCGCACTCATCACTAATGTTACTAATGTTTTACTAGACCTCGTGTTCGTTGGGCTTTTTGGTTGGGGTGCAAGTGGTTCAGCATATGCGTTACTGTGCGGTTCCTTAATAACCTTTATTTATTATCTTGTCACATATAAAAGGAGACAGGCTCGTCTTACAAGGGAGATTAAAATCAGCAAGCTGTGGTCAGCTCTTAAGCAGGGGTTGCCACCATTTTCACTTTTAATCGGAAGTGCTCTTACCACTTTCATCTCAAACTATGTACTTCTAAAATATGTTGGAGTGAGCGGTATTGCTCTGAACTCAGCTGTAAACAGTATATTCTGCATGGCACAGTATTTTTTCATCGGCTCTTCACAATCTATGCGTCCTTTAATAGCCACTTTTTTTGGGGAGGGAGATGCTGTACGGCATAGGAAAAGTGCGTTGCTCATGTTGCGAATTAATCTATCGATTTCAATTGTTTTTGGCACTATCATTATATTTTTTGCTAAGACGCTTGCCCAGATTTTTGGAATAACCGACTTAGATTTACTGCCAGATATTGTTATGGCATTACGCTTTGCGGCTATTGCGCTGATATTTGACAGTGTGATTTTTATGATTTCATATTATTATCAGGTTATCCAGAAAAACTTACTGTCTACTATGATTGTTATTATGCGCAGCATTGTCGCAAATATATCGTGTATCATTATTTTTACAAGTCTATACGGAGCCGTTGGATTATGGTTTGGACGAATGTCTTCTTTTATAATAACATTGATTTTTACTTTTATAATTTCTTTTTGTTTGCGTGAAAAGGATAAATCGTATCCTCTTTTTATACCTAAAAAAAATACAGATTTCAATGAATTTCGTCTCTCTATAAAAAACGAGAAGTCGATGTTAACGGACATTTTTGAAGGTGTAATAAAGTTTGGCGAAGAACACAATGTCGAAAAAAATAAACTAACATTTATAAATATACTAATTGAAGAAATATTCACAAACACCTGTAATCATGGAATTAAGGACAGTAATGAGCATTATATTGAAGTACTGATAAAAGTAGAGAATGACTTAGTCATGGCGAGGATTAGAGATGATGGAATACCGTTCAATCCTCTGGAAGTGTTGGTTAGCGAAGAAATTGATGAAAATAGGCTTGGGCTACGGATTGTAAAATGCCTCTCCAAAACACAAAAATATGATAGAATTTTAAGCTTTAATAATCTTATTGTCACAGTATAAATACTTAAGCCCCAATTCTAGTACATCACTAATATTTATTATTTATAAAAGGAAATGGTTATTGTCATGAAAAGAATTACTACTGTTACCCTCGAACAGCTATACTCCGAGCAGGAGCTCGAAGCCCAAAAGCTGCGTTATGAAAAAGCAATCATTGATTATAAAAAATATTTCGATGTTAAAAATGATGACAGCATAAAGCTTTTTTCAGCGCCCGGTCGTACCGAGGTGGGTGGAAATCACACCGACCACAATCACGGGAAGGTGCTGGCGGCGAGCGTTGACCTTGATGTAATCGCGGTCGCAGAGCCAATTGACGTAAACAAAGTCGTAATTAAGTCCGAGGGCTTCCCCGAAATAGGGATATGGTTTGACGACCTTTCTGTCAAGGAAGAAGAAATAAATACCTCCGATGCACTTATCAGAGGTGTGCTCAAAGGCTTTGTTAAAAATGGCTTTAAAATAGGCGGCTTCAAGGCATACACTACCTCGAATGTTTTAAAAGGCTCAGGGCTTTCGTCGTCTGCGGCTTTTGAAATCCTTGTTTCAACTATATTATCCCATTTATTTAATGATGCAAAAATTGACGAAA
>JAVBPL010000099.1:0-18012 GCA_031549645.1 Ruminiclostridium sp.
CTTCGTATTACCTGCTTCGGCGGCAGATACCTTGAAGCTTGGCACCAGCAAGGTTACAATCGGTGTGGGGGAAGCCTACACAATTAAGGCAACAGGTACAACTAAAACAGTATCATGGACTACAAGTGACAAGGCTGTTGTAACAGTTAAGGACGGAAAAATCATAGGTAAAAAGGCAGGTACTGCGACTATTACTGCGAAAGTCGGTACTCTAACTGCAAAAACCACAGTAACTGTTAAAAAAGCTCCGACAAAAGTCACAGCAAAGGACATAAAAGTTAATGTGGGCGCTACAGTAGCTCCCTCGGTATCGCTTTCGTCAGGCTCGGCAAGTAAAGCCAAAACTTATGTAAGCTCCGATACGAAAATCGCAAAGGTAGGCAAAACAAACGGTAAAATCACAGGTGTTAAAGCAGGTAGCTGTACTGTAACAGTTACAACCTTTAACAAAAAGACGGCAACCTTTAAGGTTACTGTAAATGCCGCTGATGGTGCATTAACACTAGCAGAAATTTTTGACCGCTTTGAAAAAACAGATTCCAACAGTGCCGATGATAAGCTGCAAGCTTTAGAAGCGTTTATTACAACCGTAGGCAAGCTTGCAGCAGCAGAGGACAGAACAGAATTTAAAATGGTTGCAGAATATTTAGCAAAGCTTGAGGGTAGCTCAAATGATAATGTAAAGCTATGGGCAAAGCAGCTTACAGGTGTTTATCAAAGTGCAGCCAAGGGCGAAAATATTATAGCAGAAGCTGAAACCTATATATTGATTTTCATGGAATATGGCATGATTTATGATGGCAAGCAGTCAGGTTCAAGCACAGGAGTCAGTGAACAGGTGTCTGTAAATAACAGCGAGGAAGGCGGAGTAAGCGAGGAATCGGGTACTACCTTCAACTATTCAAAGGCTACACAGGCACAGAAGGATTTAGGCTTAAATATAACAATGGCAGAAATCGTCGGCAAGGACGTACATATCCAGTGGAAAGCGTTAGCAAAAAATGAGGCTGATAAGATTGAGCTTTTACGTGCAAGCTCACAAAACGGCACATATAAGGTAATCGCAACCTTCTCTACAGCATCATACGGTATGTACCCTAACGGTTATGTTGATAAAGGAACAGCATCAAAGGGTTATTATTACGCAGTACGTGCCGTTAAGGGAAACACTGTAGGTGTACCTGCCTCAAACGGAATAAAGAAGGCATCGGCATACAGCACCTCCACTGTCAGATGGTATGAGGGAAAAACAGGCTTTATCCGTTTAACCCTTGACAGTAAGGGCAACCCCGGCGATTTCAACGAATATACTTTAGACGGCAACTTAGAATGGCGTTGCAACTGGGAGGTCGAAGCGAACGGCAAGGGCTGGCAGTATAGGATGTTCCAACCGGAAATAGATTATGATGCCGAAGCGTTTGTTACTTTTGACAAGAGCAAGTTTTCTTACACAGGCGAAGGCGACATTGCAGGTGCAGGTACAAGGTCATTTACTATAATTAAGTAGAGGAGATTAGTATAATTATGAAAAAGATTATCAGCATTTTTATGACAGTGGTTATGCTTATAGGGATATTCGTTATCCCTGCTTCGGCGGCAAAAGAAGTACGAGGCAACACCACCAGTAACACCGTGAACCGTGGCGAGGTTGCTGTATATGGCGATTATGTATATTATTTATACGAAAACGCTTTATACAGAACAACAAAGGATGGAAAAAATACCGTATGTCTGAAAAGAGATTTTGCACATTACGGTTTATTTGCCACTGATAATTATATCTACGGATATCAAGAGGGTTATGGCATAAATCCTTATAAAAAATACAGCATCAAGGATAAAACCGTAGAAAATATTACTTTCAAGGCGCAGAAGGGCTGGGAATATCCCGATGAAATTGTTGCTATAAATGACGGCTATATTTATTATGTTTTTAATTCCAGGCTCGAAAATAATAGTATAAATGAAAATTCACGCGACAGCTATATTTGTAGAGACAGGCTTGACAATAAAGGAAGACCCTCTGTAAAAAATGTCGCTGTAATTGACAAGGCGGTTGCTTCTGATAACAGATACGCATATTATGATTTTGTCACGGTATCAAATGGCTATGTGTATTCCCGTTCCTTAGATGAAATCTTATATCAAGATACTTATGATATTAAATTCAATAAAGTAAAGGTTGATGGTAAAAGCAAGAAGAATATCAGCTTTGACCTCGGTGATATAACCTATACAGATTTTCGGAGAGCGGTGCTTTCAGATGGCTGGATATATTTTGTCGGTAGTGTTAAGAAAAACGATAAGTGGAACATAAGTGTATATAAGGTTGATTTAAACGGTAAAAACCTAAAAAAAGTTAAGGCACTTATTACCTCTGCGAGCTACAACAATTCTGTATATGGCTTTACCGTGGACTCAGGCTGGATATATTACTACACTAACGATAAAGGACTGTATAAATTAAAAACCGACGGTACAGGAAACACGAGAGTGCATAAACCAACTGACAGCTATTACGAAAATCAGAAAAAATACATTTGGATAGCTGGAGAATGGATATATGAATATGAGAATTACTCATATTTAGTAAAAACAAAAACAAACGGCAAAAGCAAAACAACAATTAACGCAATATATGAAGAAAATGCTGACACCCATGCGGGATAATAATGATTTTGAAAGGTTAAGATAATATGAAAAAAATAATCAACATTTTTATGACAGTGGTTATGCTTTTTGGTATGTTCGTTATCCCGGCTTCGGCAGCGTCCGATTATTCCTACTGGGGAGACAAAACCAGCGGTGTTTCAATCTCAGGCTACAACGGTTCATCTGCAAAGCTTGTTATATCCGCAAAAATTGATGGAGCTAAGGTTGTTGGTATCGAAAGTTTAAAGAGTAGCGATGGTAAAGCTAACACAAAGCTGACATCAATCACAATACCAGCTTCTGTAGAAAAAATTACATCTACTGCTTTTGACGGTATGTCAGCACTTAAAGAAATCAAGGTTGAAAAAGGTAATAAAAAATTCAAATCCGTAGACGGTGTTTTATATAAGTGTTATGATGACAGTGATATTTGGTGTGTTTATAGAGTACCCGAGGGAATGAGCGGAAAGGTAAAGCTAGGTAAAATAGAGCTTAATTTGCTTTATACTAATAAATCTACATTTTTAAGCTGCACAAAGGTAACCGAATATTCTGGCAGCGCGAAAGATGGCTGTCTTGTAATTGACGGCGTAGTATATTCAGGTGTAAACAGCTTACGCCTGGTTGCGTTCCCAGGAGCAAGGAGTGGTGTATTCAGGTTTCCTGAGTCCTATGTAAACGCAAACGGTGATACAGTTACTGTACATATTGATGCTGTGGCGGTTGATGATGAAAGCTTTTCATCAAACACAAGAAACATTACAGCCTTTGAAATGCCAAAGGAAAAGAAAAGTGATGATTATACAACCTATCATACAACAGTTGACGGTGTTCTGTTTTCAAGTTTTAACGGCGATTATCGTTTAGTGGCATACCCAGGAGCTAAGGCAGACAGCAGTTATACAATACCGTCGAAGGTAACGTATATTTATAATTCTGTCTTTAATAAATGCGCAAAGCTTACAAAGCTCACATTCCCTAAAACAATGGCGGGAGATGTTATCCCTATGATAAAGGACTGCCCAAAGCTCAAGACTATTAGTCTGCCTACAACTATGAAGGAAAAAAATGTGCTCGCACAAGGTTTCTATAATCTACCTAAGCTCACATCCCTAACCTTCCCAAAAAACATATATGATGCTAGACTTTCTGAAATACAAGATTGTCCTAAGCTCAAAACAATCAAAATTCCGAAGTCTCTGACAATAAACCAGTGGGTCCTCGACCAGGTAAAGACAAATATACCTATGGCTAGTATAGTTAAATTCTAATAATATATAAGGAGTAAAATAATTATGAAAAAGCGTATTTTATCATTGTTTTTAGCGATTACAATTATTATGAGCGTGTTTAGTATACCGTCATCGGCTGCGACAAAAAGCGAAAACAATGGGTTTAATATGAAAAATGGTATTCTAGCAGCCTTCGACGGTGAATGGTTATATTTCGGTAACGATACTCAAATTCGTAAGCTGAAAAATGACGGTTCAAAGAACTTGCTTGTTTATACAATAGAAAAAGACCGCACGCGCGGGCTTGATGAAATTTATGTATATGATGGTTATATTTACTATTCAATATCAAGCAGCGGTGGTTTAGACGGCGGCATTTTTAAGGTTAAAACTGATGGGAAAAATAATCAGGTTATTTACAAAAGCGATGATATTATATGTTTTCAGGTGGTAGACGGACGCGCTTATTTTATTGAAGAAAATAACGGCTCCGACAATCTATGCTCGATTAAGCTTGATGGAACAGGTAAGAAAACCCATGTTAAGAACGTAGAAAGAAGTTATTATTTTTATGTTTCGAACGGATACATTTATTATGTTCAAACGAAAACTGTAAAGGTTGAGACCTGGACTGAGCGTGTATCGGAATGGAAAAGGATAAAGCCCGATGGCACAGGTAAGAAAACCTATAGCTTTGACCCATATAATGATAATATAGTTGTAGATAACGGCAATATTTATTATATCAAGAATAACAAGCTTTTCTGCCAGAATTCAAAGGGCAAAGTCACTGAATATGAGTTTGACTTAGATTATAACAGATTTATGGGCGTTTATAACGATGTCGCATATTATTTTGAGTATGACAGTAAAACTAAAGGCTATAAATTAATGCAGATGAATTTGGACGGCAGCGGTAAAAAATCAATCGCTAAGTTAAAGACAAATTATTATTCCTTCAATATTCAAGGAAACTGGAGATTATATATTGATGATGATGGGGCATTCTATGCACAAAGTCTTGACGGTAAGTTAAAAAAGACGCTTATTAAGCCAGATACCACCGCCAGAACAGACATAGGGCTATAATATGAAAGTAGATGATATATTATGAAAAAGATACTTAGTGTTTTGCTTACAATGGCTATTCTAGCGGGGATGTTTATTATTCCCGCTGGAGCAGCAACAGACGAAATAGGTAAAAACGGCTACCGTGCAGTAGCAGCAGGCGACTATATTTATTATGTAAACGGTTCCGGAAATCTGATGAGAATTAACAAGGACGGCACGAACAAGAAGCTCCTTGACGGCTCTTATAATAATTTTTCATCGGAAAATATTTTCGTGACTAGCGACTATATTTACGGCACATATGAAGATAGTGGAACACACAGTAAATATAATATCAAGACAGGAGAGACTGAAAAAATTACCTTTAAAGCTCAGAAGGGCTGGAAGTCTCCGACAAGAGTAATCGGCGTGGCTGACGGCTATATCTATTATGTATTCGACAGCAGTGACATCAGATTTGGTGAAAACGGAAATAAAAAGTACACTGACAGCTATTTATACAGAGATAAGCTCGACAAAAACGGTAAGCCGTCTCTTAAAAACGTAACACTTATTGACTCTACTGAAGGCGTAAGTAAGGAATACAAAGGATATTATGACGATTTTAAATCCTCAAGCTATCAAATAGCTATAATTGCAAACGGATACTTATACATAAGAATTGGTGTCGCGGATATAGAAGGGTCAACCACAATTTATTCATACAGGATGAAGCCGACTGGTAAGAGTAAGACGGAATTCAATGATTCTGCTGTATGGGATAGTATCAGCAGCTACTCGTTTAGGAATATAGCCTCGGACGGTTATTATTATATAGTCGGGTACGATATAAGCGATAACAACAAAACCGACTGTATTATAAGAGTAGATGTCATTAAAAATACCGTGAAGAAAATTGTTAAGGGAATTATCCCAAGATCAGTATTTACCTTTGATGTGGACAATGGGTGGTTCTATTATGCGGTAGAAAATAAGGGCATTTATAAGGTTAAAACAAACGGTTCAGGCAAAACAAAAATTTCTGATGCTAATGTTTCATGGGAATGGCTCTCAGGGCTTTACGCAGTCGGTGATTTTGTAATGTACAAATCAGCAAGCGACGGCTTATATTACGCTGTAAAAACAGACGGCACAACAAAAAAGCCGATATTATTATCATAAAGCTGACAAGATTTAAAAAATAATTATATTAGCAATAACTTATTCGTGGAATTATTCCAGCTTTTTATAACCAAAAAATCAATATTAACATTAACAATGGACTTTGTGTAGATTTTCACAAAGTCCATTGTTATAATATATAAATATTATTTTTCAAAAAGTAAGGATGGGTTCTAATTGCACCCCGTTCAAAGCTGCAAGAATTGTTTCTGGTACCTTTGAAAAGTCCGCGACTAGGGAAGTCGGCTTCGATTTATAATCGTCCTGTCCGAACGGAACAAAATAATATGGCTTCAAATTCATAAGTGTTCCGATATTTTTAGCCGAGCCCGCAAGTGCGTCATTCGTCGCAATGCAAAGCACTGCGGGTTTTCCGTTACGAATATGGCTTTTTACCGCCATGGTTACGGGAGTTGCGGTAGTGTAATGATGGAAACATTGCTTCGGGAACATATCCTTGATGCCCTAAACATGAAAATATGTTAATACGCTCCCATGAGAAAAATATGTGCTTCTTCTCCGTCCCATACAATTTTATCAACACATCGCTTGATAAAATTTCTCTTATTGATTACCGACAATTCGTTAAAGTGTTCTTTCAAATACTCCAACCCGTGTTCGATCTCAAAAATCACATCTTTAAAATCCTTTTGTTGATTTACAATGTTTTGTGCTTGCTCGAGCTCATTTTTAAGGTCTCTAATTTGACTGCTCAGCTTTGAAATCTCAGTGTTTATGCGTAATATAGTATCGTCATCAACACCCTTAGATAAGGTTTTTACTAGAGAATCAATTGAACTTTCTCTTTCCGCTATTCTTCTACTGATGGCATTGCTGTTCGACATAAAAGTATCATTTGCGTTACCTATCTTTTTACGCAGTTCACCCAGTAAAACGTTGACATTCGACTCCGGGACATCATAATCTAGTAGTAAATCGCATATTTTTTCATCAATTAAAACACCATGCAGATTAGGACAATTGCAAAGCTCCTTCTTGCTGTGTTCTTTGGTTTCGCACATATACGAGAATGAGCGTTCTTTATTATTTCTTTGATTGTAATACTTAGGTCGCATATATGAACCGCATTTACATTTTACAATACCTGACAGAAGTGCAGTTGAATTTTGAACCTTACGAAAGCCCTTGTGTGCATTGCTATCCATCACTTCCTGTATTTGCGCCCACTGCTTACCACTAATAATCCCTTTATGCTTACCTATAGCAACAATCCACTTATCAGGAGTATTTTTTGTTCTATTCTTATCACTTTGTGTTTTGTTATAAACAATAAAACCCGATTTACCGTCAATCTCCGATTCTTCACAGCACATATCACAGCCTTTTGATAAAAAGTAATAATATGCTTCCTTGTCGGCTATACAGTATACTGGATTAACCAGAAGCTGCTTAATAGTAGAGGTGCCAAACTTTTTCCCAGTTCTTGTTCTTACATTTTTTTGCAATAGATATGCTTCAACTTTGTTTATGGCTTCAAGCTCTAGGAATTTTTTAAAAACAGTTTTCACAACAAAAATTTCATCTTCGTTTTCTTCGAGCCTATATGAAGTTCTAACGTTATCCCCCATATCTATTATTTCATCTTTCACCGATGAAAAACCTGTCGGTGTTGTTCCACCAAGCCATCGACCCGAACGTGCCAGCATGTGCATATTGTCTCTTATACGTTCTGCTATCGTTTCACGCTCCAGCTGTGCAAAGACTGAAGCGATATACATCATAGCTCTGCCCATTGGGCTTGAGGTATCAAACTGTTCCTTTATGCTGATAAAAGATATTTTACTTGCGTTAAGTTCTTCAATAAGTGCGGAAAAATCACTAACATTTCTACTCACTCTATCTAGTCTATATACAACTATATAGTCAAACTTTTGCTTCGCATTATCTTTCATCATTTGAATATACTCAGGGCGCTTCATATCCTTAGCGGAAAATCCCTCGTCTTCGTATACCAGTATTTCCTTATTTTCATAATGATTAAAATGTATATTAATATAATCGGTACACATTTCAATCTGGTTATCAATAGATTCACCCTTACCAGTAAATTTTGATTTTCTTGAGTATATGGCAAATCTCATTTTATCAGTCCCTTCATTTTAATTCGTTTCCTATGAACTCTATTCCATATAGCGGAAGATTGGTTAGCCAGTCTTCTTTTTTATAATCTGACATAGAAGAGCGTATAGAAATATCAGGCTTATATTTATCGGCAAACGCTTTAAGGCTTTTACTTTGCAGGTTTACTTCAGCTTTTACTTCAAGAGGTATGACCTGATTGCCTGTATCTAAAAGAAAATCAACTTCAGAAGTGTTTCGGTCATTTGTCCAGTAGTAGGCATCAATATTACCAAGGGTTTTTAATTGCTCTAAAACATATTGCTCTGTAAGCGCACCCTTAAATTCTTTAAAAAGCTCATTCCCATTTAGTAACACATCCTGTCTCAATCTTGTCATACAGGACAATAAGCCAATATCAAGCATAAAAAGCTTAAACGCTTTTAAATCCTCATACGCTTTTAATGGAATATTTGGAGCATCGGCTCTGTAGACCTTATGAACTAAACCGCAATCACATAACCACATTAGGGCATACTCATATTCTCTTGCTCTGGCACCCTCTTTAACAAGTCCGTAAATAAATTTCTTATTTTCTTTTGTTAATTGGGCTGGAATACTATTCCACAACATACGAATTCGCGGTACAACCTCATTTGGGGCGTGCTTTGAAAAATCCTGCTCATAAGCGGCAAGAATTCGTTCCTGTATCTGCCTTGCTTCTACGAAATTTCTTTTTTCAGAAAAGGCTTCTACCACCTCAGGCATTCCGCCAACATAATAATAATACTTGAGCAGCTCGATATATTCATTTTTAAAGGTCGATGCCATTGTATAATCACCCTGAGAGAGTAATGACACAAACTGACCTTTACCCATCGCTTCCATAAATTCAGTAAATGAAAGCGGATACAAATTCATAAATTCAACTTTTCCAACGGGGAAAGATGTTCCCGAGTGTAGAGCAACTCCTAGCAGGGAGCCTGCACATATAATATTATACTCGGGAGCATTTTCATTAAAATATTTTAACGAGGAAAGAGCCTCTGGCACTTCTTGAACCTCGTCAAAAATAATAAGGGTATTGTCAGGATCGATTTTATACCCAGCATATAGCTCAATTCCTGTAACAATTCGAGTTATGTCGAGATTAATTAAAAACAACTCTTTCATCTGGTTATTATTATCAAAATTTATATAAACACAGTTTTGATAAGCTTCATTGCCAAATTCCTTCATCAGCCAGGTCTTTCCAACCTGTCGTGCCCCTTTTATAATTAATGGCTTGCGATGTTTGTTTTCTTTCCATTTGTATAATTGTAGGATAGCTTTTCTGTACATGATAAATCACCTCGCATATATTATATCATTAAATCACATAATATGCAACGTCTTTTGTGATAATAATACACTTAATTTCGACAATATTAGGATACTTTAATCAACAATGAATTTTTATGCAATATATTTTTGTTTAGGTTTCAAATTTGGGGTGTAAAAGGTGTAATTTTACAACTTTACACTTATAAAAATGAGTACAAGCTCTTCAAATGTTTCACATCATGCCGTTTACTAATCGTCACAGGGGATATATCCAAAACCTTAAAATTTTCCATAACAGCCTTAACATTCCTGTCATTAAGTTCATTCTGAGCCAGCAGGAGAGATTTTTTCTTAGGTATCAGTTCAACCAGTCTTAACATCTTTTCTATTTCTTTTTTTGTAAATCCGTAATAATCTTCAATTTTCTTTATGACTTTATCCTTTTTATAAAAATCGCCACGGGGGATTGCTCGCTCAAATATATCCATAAAAATAATCTCACTATTTCTAGCGAGATCTTTAATCTGTTTTGAGGTGCTTTCCTCATCGGTATAGTCAAACTTAATATTAAGTTCATGGGTAACAATGAAAGAATATATTATAGCTTGTTTAAAGTAATATATTTACCCATATATACATACATCATTTAAAATTAACGATCAATCTAAAAAAGAGCAGTAACACCTCATCGGTGAACTGCTCTTTTGTTATATTAACTATTAAGCCATTCCAACACATTAATCTGCTTAATCCCGTTATGAGATGTAAGCGGGGTATAATCCATAGTAAGCAGATATTTAGGGTTATGGTCTTTTATTGCATCAAGGGATTTAAGCTCTCGCTCGAGTGTGTTTTCATCAAGCACCGTAAGCGCCACTTGATAATACTCAATCCCTGTATCATTTATTGCGATAAAGTCAACTTCCATTTCACCAACTTTACCGATATAAACCTCGTAACCCATTCTTATCAGTTCAAGGTACACAATGTTTTCAAGTATCCGTCCCATATCAGTATTCCTGCTGCCGAGCAGATAATATCGGAGTCCTATATCGGCGACGTAATACTTTAAGCCAGTTGACAGATACTGCTTGCCTTTAATATCATATCTGCTCGTTTTGTATAAAACAAAGCTGTCGGTTAATGCAGAGAGATAGCTTTCAACAGTCGGTACGCTGATTTTACGTCCAGCAGAGGTCATTGCATTTGAAATTTTTGTTGAGGAGCAAATATTCCCTATATTATCGAACATAAACTCAACGATATTTTCAAGCATCGCCGCATCGGATATTTTTTTCCTTGTAACAATATCTTTTAAGAGTATTGACGTATAAATCCCTTCGAGATATGCTCTTATATCCCTTGCCCGAGTAAGCTCCAATGTGCCTGGGAAAGAGCTGTTTTGTAAATATTTCATATATAGCTGACCTATATCTGTGTTATCGGGATAAGCCTGCATATATTCCTTAAATGATAAAGGGAGCATCTTTATTTCAATGTATCTACCTGATAAAAGCGTCGCGATTTCACCTGATAATAAAAAAGCGTTTGAACCCGTAATATATAAATCAACATTTTTCTTGCTATACAGCCAATCCACCGCACGTTGAAACTCATGCACCTGCTGTACCTCATCTAAAAAAACATAATTCATTGTATCAGCGGCAAGGCGTTCATTAATATAATCATATAACATTTCGGCTGTCGTGATATGCCTGTAATCTCCATTTTCAAGATTAATGGAGATTATATTATTTTCGAGTACTCCGCTATTCCTTAGATAATCTTGATATAACTCAAAGAGGGTAGATTTACCGCAACGCCTTATTCCAGTTACAACCTTTATGATATTTTTATCTTTAAGATTTATCAAATCGTTAAGATAACTCGTTCTTTCAATCATACTTAATCTCCTGCGTCAGTTTTTGTAAATTTAATATACCATAAAAATATAATAATGTCAATATTGTAAAACGCAATTAACGATATAAGCATTAGCGTATACTTTGAAAACTGGTAACAACATTTATAAAGTACGGTTTATATGATAACTCAGCCGCCCCACTAGTTATTCATACATTTATTTTAAAAAGTTATAATCTAAAAATTTACTTAAATTTCCTATATTTATTGCATTCTTTTGATGAAAAATTATATATTTGAATTCAGGTAATAAATCGGTTTCATTGCAATAATTTAGAATTTTATATAAGTACCCATAATGCAAATTTATATTCAAATCCTTATCTCGCACACGTGAATAATCATGCGGTGCTATAAATAAATTTATAAATTTATCTATTAACCCTTCGTCCGCAAGGTCTATATTATCTAAAATGTATCTTAACTTACTAATTATAAAATTTTGAGTATCTATGTCATTAACTTTTATTAAGAGTTGCCCGATTATTTTTTCGTGCGATTCTTTTTTATTATACATTAATAAAATATTATCTATTTCACATTTCAATAAAGTCTCTAAAACATCGATAAGATCATAAACATCTTTTGATGATTTACATGTTTCTATTACATTATATAGATCCTTTAAGTATTGACCTTTATAAAATATCACATACATCGAAAAAAGGAAGGACCGATAATAACCCATAATACGATTATTATCTTGTTTTTTGATTTTTTTATAAATTGTTGATAAGCTACGATCAAATTCATCAAGATTTTGTATTTCACTTTGAAATTTGATCATCTCTACTTTATCATTTGCATTTTTTTGGCTTTTTCTTATATGAATATCTTCCTGTATATATATTATTTTATCATGAGTAAACAAATGATCTATAAAAACATTTAAATTATTATTAAATACATAATAGAGACTATTTAGTTTTTTACTTAATTTAGATAATCTTTTTTCCAGCAAAATAGTTTTTTGTGAAATAAAGAGGGTATCTGAGTTGTAACTAGCTTCATATTTTATTTTAGCTTCTTCTATCTTTTTACTTAGTATATACCGTTCTTTTATCATATTATAAGCATTTTCTAGATTGCCATAAAATAAATCTGATTCCAAAAGAATATTTATCATTTCTATATCAACATTAAAGTGGAGTTCTCCCATCAATTTTCTAATGTTGTGTTTATTTTTCAATATTTCTAATGATTTTTCCGATAAGCCGAAAGTGTTGTTTGCATTTGTTATTTCAATATCCTTATATGGGTTTTCAACATCACTAAGTATTTAGAAAGCTTAATTATAGTATCAATATCCGCTTTACCTACACGTGAATATTCATGTTCTTTATCATGGTAGATTTTTTCCAAATAATTAAAATTAGTGTCATTTATATTGTTCTCGCTTTTTAAAACAGCAGTTGTTATGTTATGCTTTTTTCTTATCTCTTTTAATATTTTCGATATATTTACCGGCAAAGAACTTTTTATTCTGTACTCATTGTCTATATATTCAAACACTCCATCTAATCTATTTTTTGAGCCCTCTGGTATTTGGGGTTTTTTGGGGGGGCTAGCCATAATTTATCATCTCCTTTGGTTTTAGTTTAGCAAAAAATATGTTTAAAGTCAATATAATAACCCCACTTATATCTCTAGGATACCAATAATTAACCACTGTAAAATCACATGTTAATACAAAAATGATAATTAACATATGAAATATCGGTGTTTTAATTGATTTTAATCTTTGATATAATATGGATACATTAGTTCGGTACTTCGTTCGTTTTTGTCATCAACACAAAAAATAAAATTTTAAGGAGAACAATCATGGAAAATTTTAACGATGTTTTCGGCAGTTACGAAAACAAAAACAACAACAGTTCGGATATTATTAATCAAATAGTCCGTAAAGAAATCAAGCAGGTAATAAAGAAGCAAATCAAAAAGGCTCTTAAGGTGAAAGGTAAAAAACAACTTACAAAAAAGCAAGTCAAGAAGCTCATGAAAAAGCTATTATCTGACCAAGCCCTATCAATTAAGAAGGAGACCAACTATGAAAAGTCAAGTGTTTTTTGAAAAAAATTAATGGAAATATAAGTAAGACAGCAAAAAGCAAAAAAAGGCATAAGAAAGCTGAGCAAGAACAATTGAGAAAATCAAAATGTTCTGCTCGGAGTTTATCGCTTTTGTTTTCCAAAGTGAAAAAACGGTGCAGGTATTCAAAGCCCCACACCGCTATCACTTTTATAAAACCTTGAAAACCGCTCGGGTCGGTCTCCACCGTTGCCCTATCCTGCTAACAAGTAAAAGCAATATCAGTATAGTCAAACACTTAAAAAATATACGATTTAGTTAAGGTAAATCAAAAGCCATGTTGTTTTTAAGCATGGCAAAAATCACACGAGTGAGCTTACCAGCAACATGTCCAAGAGCTTTGTAATGACGACCCTTTTCGAAAAGTTTTAGGTTGTAATACTCTCCAAAGGTAGCGTTGTTCATCGAAACATTCCAAGCTGCGTTTACAAGTGCATACCGCAAAGTAGGAGATCCTCGTTTAGACATTTTCGTACTGTCTGCGCGAAAGTTTCAAGATTGCCTTGTAGATGGATCAAGTCCAGCAAATGCGATAATTTGATCTGGTCTGTGAAAACGGGTTATATCTCCGATTTCAGAATAAATCATTGCGCCGTTAACAACACCTATGCCTGGAATTGTTTTCAACACCGTGTCAATGCCGTTCCAAAGCTCAGTTATGCGATTTTCAGTATCATCGATTTGCGATTCGATTAAATGAATTTGAGCAATAGTGTGTGAGATCTGAAAGCTTTTATCATTGGCTTTATTCCCGATAGATTTTTTGGCTAAGGCTTTCAGCTCCTCTGCTTTGACTCGTCCGAAGTGCCCACGTGAAGCCTCTTTGAGAATATTTTCAAGTCTTGTAATGTTGACTTTTGCAATTGCTTCGGGCGATGGGAACTCGGTTAGGACAGCATATGAACCTTTTCCGTGAACCGTGCTGAAGAGTTTGTGATACTCAGGAAAAACAACGTCAAGATATGACACAAGCTGGATTTTCAGACGTGCGTTTTGCTTTTTAAGCGACTGTCTAAAACGGCAAAATCCTCGAAGCTCAAGCACAGTTAATTCCTGTTGCTCTAATAAGCGATATTGTTCTTGATACAAATATTTGCAAATTCCTTTACTGTCAATTTTATCGGTTTTTGCATTTCTGATTTGTTTTCGGCGCAGTGCTGATGTTTCAATTGGGTTTATCAAAGCTATTCTATAGCCCTGTGCTGATAAAAACGCAATCAAATTTTCACCGTAAACTCCCGTTGATTCAATCCCAATTACAACATCGTTTTTAGGAAACTTTCTTAATTTATTGATGAGCTTATTGGACCCGTCAATATCGTTTTGAAAAGCAAATGGTGATGTCAAAACCTTATTTTTATGGGATGTTATGCAAGCATAATGAGTTTGCTTTGCGATGTCCACGCCGACAAATTTCATAACAAAACCTCCAAGAGATAGATTAACAACCCAGCGTTCAAAGCCGCATGGTAAATTACCCAAAATATACTGGCATGTGATAAGAACTTCTGCTACTCAGCAGGCTCAACCAACTATCAAAATTCACGGTAATTCTGCGGCAGTAGTCTCCTTCAAGCAGTTCGGTTTCCCGACCACAAATTAAAATGAAAAGTCCGCAGGTTGTTATTACCAGTATGCCTCATAGGGCATAAAACTAAACCAATTTTACGAAAGGATACGTATGATTTAGCTATGAATATATCATACCAGAAATAGGATGTATTATAAATCATATGTTACATTCACCCAAGAAAAAGGACTCTGCCTTACAGAGAATGGACAACATATTTGCAATTTTACTTTTACAGAAATATCGCTTGTTTTCAAATATATTGATGGTTTATATGAAACCTATATAAAGTTAAAGTTTTTGTTTACAAACGGAGAAGAAAGTGATTGGTATGAAATTCTGCTTTCAGAACTCGATAAAATTGATTGGTTTAAGATTAACCATAAGTGCTTAATCGATCCTCGGTGTAAAAAAGCAAAAGCTCATATTGCATACATTATACAATCAGCTTTGTCTGAAGCAAAGACAGAAAAGAGACATATTCTGTCAACACCAGGATTTTATTTGATAGATAATAACCCTATGTACTTGCTAGGTGATTATCTAATCCGACCACCACCCGTAAATGAAACAGCTCCGAGTATTGAAATTCATTCTACGCATAAATGTTTGATTGACATAGAAGGTTATTCCGAGAATGAAGCGATACAGGAAATTATGAAACTAACAAGACTTTGCCCTAACAGCGTAATCATTTTCGTATTCCAAGTATTAAACTTGATGCGTTCTGCTTATACTGATGCAGGCATACCGCCAAACTTTATTATGTTTGTAAAGGGTTTGAGCGGCAATAAAAAAAACTATTATAAGTTCAATTTATGCAAATATTTATGATAGTGATGGGCAAATGAGTAGACTAAATGCTAGTGTTGCTGCTGCGGTTGAGCGCTTGTATGAAAAGAACGATTGTGTATTATTGCTAGACGATTTATTTCCAACATCTATAAAAGAAATAAAATCTCAGCAAGAAAAAACAATGACAGAGATGATCAGGATAATCGGAGACGGATCACGTCCAGCAAAGATGAAGGGAAATAAGGCAATTGTCAAACCTCCTAGGTGTGGGGTGATAATGACTGGTGAATATGACATAGCTACTAATCCCTCAACGGCTGCCAGAATGCTCACAGTCGATTTTTCTACTCCAATTGATAGTAAGGGGTTATGTTATTTTCAAAATCAATCGGCTTTAGTTCCTACATTTACATACTATTTTCTTAATTGGTTTATCGATAACTACAATGAAATAGTTTGTTTACTGAGGGAACTGACACTGGATTTTAGGGAACATCAAGGGAACAACGATATTCACTCTCGCCTCAATACTACTTATTTATGCATGGAAACAGCACACAGAATGTTTTTACAATATCTCTTTGGGAGGGGCTATACAACGCAGGAAAAGGTAAAAGAGCAGCACAATTCTTTTAAGTCTTTACTTGATAAACTAAAGCTTAATCAGAATAGGCTTATAATTCAATCCGAAAAGCGATATATTGACTATTTAAAAGAAATAAGTCAGCTATATAGAAACAATGCTTTTTCCTTAGGTAAAAGTAGTAAAAGTGTAAAGAAACACGATTATGATGGATTCGTTGATGATAATTTTTTATATCTGCGAAGTGACAAATTATTATCGAAGGTAAGGTCGGTGGATTGCTCTGCTACCCTGAACAAGATTAAGCGTGAACTAGATCAAAAAGGTGCACTGAAGCATCACAACGGCAATAAAACCGTCAATTCAGGCAATATACGTTTCTACGCAATATATCTTAAGGCACTGAAAAAATGACTTACGGCTACAGTAAAAAAACTTATAACCGTAAAGCCTAAATAAAGTGGTATAAAGCTGCTTGTACGCTTAATACAATAATAACGGGGGGAGGTTTGTGTAATGCGAAAAGAGCAGGAAATTAAAATTGTAGTACATAAACCGGAACCCGAAAATAACAAGATGTTTGAAGCTGTATTAAGCGAGGAGCTAGTTAAGCTTATTGAGGTTCTTTTAGCACCACCATAACAGAAACAAAAAGCTGTCCGCTATTGTTATGCCAGACAGCTTTTTAAATAAGTTGATCTACTACCACTTGCGCTTTATGAATATCTATGATATAATGTAGTCATGTAAGACTACATTATATTTCAAGGAGGCTCCTATGTATAATACTTACGCTCGTCCATCAAGGGATTTAAGGAATAATTATTCCGATGTTGTCAGAGCTTTAAAAGAACATGATCAGGTATTAATTACAAATAATGGAAAAGGTGAAGCGGTTCTGATAAATGCTGACGATTATGCAGATTACGAAAATTTTTTACATTATAAATATATCAATGAAAAACTTGAAGAGGCTGAATTAAAAGCTTCTGACAGTTCGACGAAATGGTTAAGTCATGAAGAATTTTTTAAAAAAGCTCGTGCTAAGCTGTGAAATATAATGTAGTATTTATGGACTTGGCATTTGAAGATTATACTAGGATAACGGAATATTTATCTCAGTTTTACCCAAGTACCTCACAAAATTTCTTAACAGCGCTCGAAAAGCAAACTACCTTACTTCAGGAAACGTCAGATGCTTTTGGGCGGTATCAACCTAAACCTCAATACAGAAGTATGGTGGTTTCTGATTATCTCGTTTTTTATAAGGTAATTGAGGGAACTCAGACAGTTGAAATTCATAGAATATTGCATGGAGCTCGGAATATTAAAAGATTTTTAAAGTAATATTTTAATCCCTACTTATCCCAGATTGTCATTTTAGTTCGTTAAACAACATCATAATTGGTTCTTGCAGAGCTGTTCGCCATATTTGATATGACGGGCAGCTTTTATTTGCTATCCAGTTCTTAACCGTAGCGACTGATACCCCAAGTCTAGTAGCGAAGCTCCTGTTTGTCAGGTTGTGCTTC
>JAVBPL010000044.1:0-39292 GCA_031549645.1 Ruminiclostridium sp.
TAATATATGTATTTGTGCTGGAATATTTACTCTCGCCTATAATGAATTTTTTCGAAAAAAAAGTTTTTAGAGTATTTTTCAGAAAAATTGTGTCAGTAAGGCTCAAGAGTAAAATTAAAAAAGACTCTACATATGTCGAGACACAGGAAGCAATCCAGAAGCGGAGCTATTATATCAAGAAAACCTCACGAGGGCTTGGTGTAGCCTTTACCATGCTTACGATGGTGTTAGCGCTGTTTGGGCTTATTAGTGCGGTTCTCCCTCAGCTTATCTCAACCTTTCAAACAATGGGCAACAACCTAAATGAATATTATCGGACAGTAAACAGCTGGCTGCTCTCGCTTCTTGCCGATTACCCCGATGTATATAAAACCGTAAGCACTATGCTTACTTCCTTTACTGACTCACTCAAAACATCAATTACAGATTTTGTGCTGCCGCAGATGACTTCGATTTTAACAAATGTATCGTCAGGAATTATGCTCACGATTTCTACGTTTTTTAACCTTATTTTAGGTTTTATTATCTGCATCTATTTTCTTAACAGTAAGGCATTATTTGCCGCTCAAGGTAAGAAGGTGCTTTACGGAATAACCAGTAAAAGCGTAGCAAATGTTATTCTTAAAAATTTAAGGCATATTCATAAAACCTTCGGAGGCTTTATCACAGGAAAGCTTATAGACTCCCTTATTATAGGAATTATATTCTTTATAATACTTACGATATTTAATATGCCTTATACACTGCTTATCAGCATTTTCCTTGGGGTTACTAACATAATTCCATATTTCGGTCCATTTATCGGAGCGATACCCAGTGCTTTGCTAATTCTCCTTATTGACCCGCTTCAGTGCCTATATTTTATCATAATTGTACTCGTTGTACAGCAGTTCGACGGCAATATCTTAGGACCGAAAATTCTCGGTGACAATACAGGACTTTCGAGCTTTTGGGTTATTTTCGCAATACTTGTGGGAAAAGAAATTTTCGGTTTTATAGGGCTTGTAATAGGTGTTCCTTTATTCTCGGTTATTTATTATCTCACAAAGAATTATATATCAAAACGACTGAAGAAAAAAGGCTTGCCAGTCGATTCAAATGAATATAGAGAAATCGCTTATCTCGACAGCGAAACAGGAGACAGGATAACTCTCCATGAATTAAAAGAAGAGGAACGGCTTCGTCAAGCAGAAAAAAGAGCACAGCAGCAGAAGAAACCTAGCACAATAGCAAAGATTATCACTAAGAAAAAGGATAAGTAAATTAATGCCCCGCCTTTGATGGGCGGGGTTTTTTAATGGAGGTTCTCTATATATGACGAATAATATTTGTAAGCGGTGCTTATTATCGGAGGCAAGTGAAGGGGATATCTATAAAAACATAAAGGAATTAATATCTGCCATGCCCGAGGAGCAGAGAGCCAGCACTGAGCTATATGAAAAAAGACTATCACAGTGCAAGGTCTGTGATAATCTTCTTAGTGGTATGTGCCGCATTTGCGGGTGTTATGTTGAGCTTAGAGCTGCAAAAGTAATTCAAAAATGTCCTGCGGTTAAGCCCCTGTGGTGAATTTATAAAGCTTTATAGAACATTTTAACGGTGATGCCGTTGTTATAATCGCCGAAGCCCTTGCCAAAAATCGTTACTCCGCCGCGGTTTACAGCATCATGTGCAACCTGAATTGTGAAAATTATTTCCGAGAGCGGCGAAATTTCCAGATCGTCAATAACCGTATTTGAAATTTTAAGCCCGTCTATATAACAGCCTGTATTATTGATAGTAAGAAGCTTAAGCTTTCCGTACTGCCCGAGGTTTTCAAGCCACCATGTGGGGGTAAAGATACCCTTGCGGTCGTTAAATTCGCCAGGGCTTGTGAAAAAGCCTAAATCCTTTCCGTTTATCTTAAAGTTAATATCCGATGGATAATGTGTACTGTACCCCGGAGCCTCTGATGCAAGCTCCATGCCGATTTGAAGCTCGGTACAGGTTTCGTTAAACTTTAAGTCATTTGGCAGCCGATATGAAAGATAACCCTCCGTAAACCAGATAAGTCTGGCATCAAAGCGCTCCGGAAAAGCGAAATACCGTGGGTCGTCAAACTCGCCTACAATCACCTTTTCGTTTACTATACCGCAGGTCGGAATGATTTTATAATCAGAATAATGCCCGATATTTATGTCGAACATATATAGATTTTTATGAGCGTAATCCTCGTCAAAAAGGTCGATGATTATTTTATCTGCGATTAAGGTGCAGACCTTTTGCGCACCCCTGATGCCAGATTTCGTTTTTACATCGATGAGCTTTGCCTCGCTTAGCTTCTTTATATGAGCGGTAATTGCGCCATTTGTCAGATTAAGCTTTTTGGCTATCTGGTTAAGGTTAGTCTCACCATTCTCTTTTAATAAAGTCAGTATTTCGATACGGACAGATGAACTTAATGCTTCAAATATACTTGAGGCATTTTTTATATCTGTAATATGAATCATTTTTTTATTATCATTCCTTTAAATAAATCTAATATATTTTACATTATTGCTTAATTTAATGTAAATGTCAATAGATAAGTGAAAATATTTTATAATAGGCAATAGATGCTATTGACAAAAGTATTTTTAAATGCTAGAATACATTTAGAAACAATTGCAATATTTTAGAATTATCTAAACATAAGGAGTAAGTCATGAGTACAACTAAAAGAAGCAAATTAGTCATTAACGCTAATGTAAAAAAGAGCAAAATCAATAGGAACATCTACGGACATTTTTCAGAGCATCTGGGACGTTGTATTTACGGCGGACTTTATGTAGGTGAAAATTCCAAAATCCCGAACGTAAACGGTATGAGAACCGATGTTGTTGAAGCACTTAAGAATATTAAGGTTCCTGTGCTCCGTTGGCCAGGCGGCTGCTTTGCAGACGAATACCACTGGAAGGACGGTGTTGGCCCGAAGGAAGCCCGCAAGCGCATGGTTAACACCCACTGGGGCGGAGTGGTTGAGGACAATTCCTTTGGTACTCACGAATTTCTTGAGCTTTGTGAACAAATCGGCTGTGAGCCTTACATCAACGGCAACGTTGGAAGCGGTACAGTTCAGGAAATGAGCGAATGGGTTGAATACATGACCTTTGACGGCGTCTCGCCAATGGCGGTTGAACGTGAAAAGAATGGTAAAAAAGATGCCTGGAAGGTAAAGTATTTTGGCGTTGGTAACGAAAACTGGGGCTGCGGCGGAAATATGCGCCCCGAATATTATGCCGACCTTTACCGTCAATTCCAGACTTACATAAGAAATTACGGCGATAACAAGCTATATAAGATTGCTTGTGGTCCGAATAGCGATGATTATAACTGGACTGACAAGGTAATGATGAACGCACACTGGATGATGAATGCTCTTTCACTCCATTTTTACACAATTCCATGCGGCTGGAACGAAAAGGGTAAGGCACGTGAGTTCGATACAGAGCGGTATTATAAGACGATTAAATGCGCAATGCATATCGATGAGCTGATTGAAAACCATACTAGAATTATGAGCCGTTATGACAAGGAAAACCGTGTAGGCTTAATAGTTGACGAATGGGGAACATGGTATGATGTCGAGGACGGCACAAATCCAGGATTTTTATACCAGCAGAACACCATGCGTGATGCAATGGTGGCGGCTGTATCGCTTAATATTTTCAACAATCACAGCGACCGTGTGGTTATGGCAAATATAGCTCAGATGGTGAATGTTTTACAATCGGTTATACTTACTGAAGGTGACAAGATGGTGCTTACACCTACTTATCATGTATTTGATTTATACAAGGCGCATCAAGATGCAACGCTTCTTGACAGCTATGTTACCACAGAAAACATAAAAAGCGGCGACGACATTCTTCCCTCGCTCCACATGTCGGTTTCTGAAAACGCAGACGGTATCATTCATGCGACTGTTGCGAGCCTTTCAGCTACTGATGCTACTGAGCTTACAGGCATAATCGAGGGTGTAACCGCAAAGGAAGTCACAGCACGAATTTTAACAGGTAATATGTGCGATTATAATGATTTTGATGCAGTGAATAACGTGTGTATTAAGCCCCTTGAGGTTAAGCTTACCGAGGACGGCGGATTTATTGCAACAATTCCTGCTTGCAGTGTTGTGGAATTTGTGATAAAATAGATGCATCATTATTAATGGGGGAACACAAATATTTATGGCTGATATAAATAAAATCAAGGCAGCGATAGAAAACGGCGAAACCTCACTCGGCATTGAGCTAGGCTCAACGAGAATAAAAGCTGTTTTAATCGACAAGACACACAATGCCATAGCTACTGGCAGTCACGAGTGGGAAAATAAGCTGGTGGACGGCAATTGGACTTATGCTTTAGACGACGTTTGGAAAGGGATACAGGACAGCTATGCACAGCTTAAATCGGAAGTAAAGAGTAGATACGGCGTTATTTTGCGTAAAATTGGCTCAGTCGGAATTTCCGCAATGATGCACGGTTATCTTGTTTTTGATACTGATGATAAGCTGCTTGTGCCTTTTAGAACATGGCGAAACACAACCACGGAGGAAGCGGCAGAAAAATTAAAACAGCTTCTCGGCTTTAACATTCCTCAGAGGTGGAGTGTGGCGCATATTTATCAGGCTATCTTAAATAAAGAGCCTCATGTAAAGGATATATCGTACATAACCACGCTTGCGGGTTATGTACACCAAAAGCTGACGGATAAAAAGGCGGTTGGTGTGGGCGAAGCATCAGGTATGTTCCCGATTGACAGCAAGACGGGTAGCTATAACTTGAGTATGCTTGCTGCCTTTGATAATGTGGCGGTGAATTTGGGCTTTAATAAAAAGCTTGCCGATATCCTCCCCGCAGTTTTAAGTGCAGGTGAAAATGCTGGTACGCTCTCAAACGAAGGTGCTTTACTATTAGACCTGACGGGCGATTTATCTGGCGGCTGCTTAATGTGTCCTCCTGAGGGAGATGCAGGAACTGGAATGGTAGCCACTAACAGCATAGCTTCAGAGACGGGAAATGTTTCGGCTGGAACCTCTATTTTCGCTATGATAGTGCTTAAAAACGAGCTGTCAAAAGTGTACACCGAGATTGACATGGTGACAACCCCCGACGGAAAGCCTGTAGCTATGGTTCACTGCAACAACTGTACCTCAGACCTTGATGCATGGGTTAAGCTTTTCGCTGAGACGATTGATATGGCAGGCTTTAAAATTGAGAAATGGAGACTGTATGACCTGCTCTATGCCGAGGCGCTAAAGGGAGAAGCAGACTGTGGCGGAATTTTAACCTATAACTACTATTCGGGAGAGCCTATAACAGGACTTACCGAGGGCAGACCGCTTGCGGTAAGAACCCCGAACGCTAAGCTTTCGACGGGAAACTTCATGCGGAGCCTGCTTTATTCCGCTATGGCGACACTCAAGCTAGGCATGAACATTCTGACCGAGAATGAGAAGGTAAATATCCGTCAGATGATGGGACACGGCGGGTTATTCAAAACTAAGGATGTAGGACAAAGACTGATGGCTGGTGCACTTAATGTGCCTGTGTCGGTTATGGAGTCAGCGGGCGAGGGTGGAGCATGGGGAATTGCGCTACTTGCACAGTATGCTTTAGTTAAAGCGGCGGACGAAACCCTCGATACCTTCCTCGAAAAACAGGTTTTTGCAAACGTAAAAGGAACTCGCACTGAACCTATTTCCGAAGATATTAAGGGCTTTAATACTTACATGGATAGGTACTTAAAGGGATTAGAAATAGAACGTTCGGCGGTAGAAAGGATATAACAACATGAACTTACAAAATAAATGCTTTTGGTTTATCACAGGCTCACAGTTTTTATACGGTGAGGAGACACTGGCACAGGTAGCGAAAAACAGCAAGGAAATCGTAGACGGCTTAAACAAATCGGGCAAGCTCCCGCTGCCATTGGTTTACAAGGAGGTTATGAAAACTGCGAGTGAGATAACCGAGACCATCAAGGCGGCTAATTTTGACGATAACTGCCTCGGCGTAATTACCTTCTGTCATACCTTCAGCCCCTCAAAAATGTGGATAAACGGACTGGCTCTACTCCAAAAGCCGTTCTTACATTTCCATACCCAGTTCAACCGTGAAATTCCGAACGAGGGAATTGACATGGATTATATGAATTTGCACCAGTCTGCACACGGCGACCGTGAGCATGGCTTTATCGGTACCAGACTTCGTGCTGCGAGAAAGGTTGTTGCGGGCTATTGGCAAGATGCTGACGTACAGGGCAGAATGGGCGACTGGATGCGTTCGGCTGTCGGTTATGCGGCAAGCAAGGAGCTCAAGGTTATGCGCTTCGGCGACAATATGCGTGAGGTTGCCGTTACCGAGGGTGACAAGGTTGAGGTTCAGCTAAAGCTCGGTTGGCAGGTTAACACCTTCCCAGTAGGCACGCTTGTCGAAACCATGGACGCTGTATCTGATGCAGAAATCGATGCGCTTATGACTGAATATAAGGAAAAATATGTATTCAACACCGATGATATAGAGACTATCCGTTATCAGGCAAGAGAAGAAATAGCAATGGAAAAAATGCTCAAAGCTGAGGGCTGTATGGCGTTCACGAACACCTTCCAGGACCTTTACGGCATGAAGCAGCTTCCAGGGCTTGCGAGCCAAAACCTTATGGCGAAGGGCTACGGTTATGGCGGCGAGGGTGACTGGAAGGTTTCCGCTAGGACAAATATTATAAAAACTATGGCTTTCGGAATGAACGGCGGAACAGCCTTCATGGAGGACTACACCTACGATTTGACCTATGGCAAGGAATTGTCACTAGGTGCTCACATGCTCGAGGTTTGCCCGTCTGTTGCGGCTGATAAGCCTAAAATCGAAATTCATCACTTAGGTATCGGCGACCGTGAAGCCCCTGCAAGACTCGTATTTGAGGGTAGGGCAGGTAAGGCTATCGTAGTAAGTCTTGTTGATATGGGCGGCAGACTTCGCCTAATTGTACAGGATATCGAGTGCGTTAAGCCGATTTACAGTATGCCGAATTTACCCGTTGCCCGTGTAATGTGGAAGCCGCTTCCGAACTTAAAAATTGGTGCAGAGGCGTGGATTCTTGCGGGCGGTGCTCATCATACAGTACTAAGCTACGATGTGACTGCCGACATGATGCGTGATTGGGCAAGAATGATGGATATTGAGTTTGTGCATATTAATGCTGATACTCAAATCAATCGCTTTGAACAGGATTTACTTTTATCCGATATGCTCTGGAACAATAAGAGGTCATAAAAATGCTCGAAGAATTAAAACAAAAGGTATATGAAGCCAATATGCTTCTCCCGAAGCATGAGCTAATTACCTTTACATGGGGTAATGTCAGCGGAATTGACAGAGAACAGGGACTCGTCGTAATCAAACCAAGCGGTGTTGAATACGACGACATGAAAGCCTCGGATATGGTCGTGGTAGAGCTTGTTACAGGTAAAACCGTCGAGGGGAGCCTGAACCCCTCCTCTGATACCGCAACGCACCTTGAGCTGTACAGAAGCTTTCCGAATATCGGCGGTATTGTGCATACTCACAGCAGATGGGCGACCGTCTTTGCACAGGCGAAGGAGGGCATTATGCCTCTCGGTACAACTCACGGCGATTATTTTTATGGAGAAATACCTTGCACCAGACTTATGACACCGTCAGAAATTGGCAGTGAGTATGAGCTCGAAACGGGAAAGGTTATTGTCGAGACATTTAAGGATAAGAACCCCGACCAAATTCCAGCGGTGCTTGTTGCAAGCCATGGTCCATTCACATGGGGCAAGGATGCAAACGAAGCCGTTCATAATGCGGTGGTTCTTGAGGAGCTGGCATTCATGGCATGGCATAATCTTCTTAGGAACCCCGAAATATCCGAAATGCAAAAGGAACTGATTGATAAGCATTATCTCCGTAAGCACGGCGCAAATGCTTATTACGGACAGAAAAAATAAAACAAAGCGTATCCGAAATCAAAACGGATACGCTTTTTGTGTCTTATAACCAAAGTGCTTCGCTTAAAAGACTTTGTGCATTTATGTTTTCCACGCATACCATTTTGACGAGTAGCCAGGCTCGTTCTTCATCTGTAAGCTTAGTTATTCTTCTGGCTTCCTTAGAGCCTGTTATGCGTTCGGATATTTGATTTATTGCGTCGATTTTATTTTCTGCTATTGCTATGTGTTCTTCCCAGGCACTGCGTTTCGCCGAAAGAGCGGTTAAAAGCATATTGGTATCTGTTTCGCCTTTTAATAGCTTTGCGATTTCTGAGAGTGAGAAGCCAAGACTTTTAAGCTCAATCAGTGCGTTTAGGGTTTGCACCTGATTCGGACTGTAATAACGATATCCTGTTTTTGCGTCTACCTTCACAGGCTTAATAATACCTTTTTTCTCATACAAGCGTATTGCCTTGACTGATACACCGAAGAAGCCTGCTATTTCGCCAATTCTTAATAAATCATCTTCCATATTGTTTAATCCTTTAATAAAATTCCGATACGTTCAAGTCCCGCATCTGCGGAGCGTAAATTAATTATGCACGAAGTGAGCATGGTGAGCGCTTGAATTATACCCTGTCGGTACTGCAAAATTGCTGTAACCTCACTTAAAGGGGCGTATCCACCAGTATAAATTATAAGCAAAACATATCCGAGGTAACCGAAAAATACAGCGGTACTGTCATTAATGGCACGAAATAAGCCGATTTTCACTTGAATATTCTTAATAGATTTACTGGCTTTTATAAACTTATCAAAAAGCAATTCTTCTGCATCATAAATAACCGCTATGCTTTTACAGCTTATAATAGAAATTAAAGCTTCTGTGCTCAGTGCCATCTGACTCTGACACGATTTAGTTAAAACCGATATTTTCGGAATAATAAAGATATTATTTAATAGAATATAAGGCAAAATCAATATCAAAATAATAAACAGCGAAGCGGGATTTATAAAAAGCATAATAACCGAGCATAAAGTAAACGAAAACGCAGAAACCACAAAATGCGGCAAATGAAGCGGTTTATTCAGGACCGCTGCGGCAACATCGGTATCAGAGCCAAATTTACTTAGCCATTCACCGCGATTTTTCGCTAAAATAATTTCGGGCTTTAATTTACATAAATTAATAAAAATTATGCTTCTGAGCTTTGCGGTAAAGCGGACGGTAAACGTCGCATATTTATTCCACACAGTTCCATTATACAAAAAAAGCAGTAAAAATGCAAATACAAATATGACACATAACCAGCCAAGACCGCTGCTATCCCTATTAGTAATAAACGCGAAGGACGATGAAATTAATACAGCCTGTAATGATGTATAAAGAAAATCAAACGGGCAGCGGAGTATGGTAAGGCAGATAAACCGTTTAATATCTCCCGTCATTTTAAACAGAAGCCAAATTCGTTTCAGCATAAAGTCAATTTCCCCTCCTTTAACCTGTAAATCCTGTCCGAGTGCCTGAGACCTTCGGGGTGGTGGCTTATACTGATTATGGTTCGCGTTTTGTCGCCGAAAAGCTTATCAATAATGGCATTGCTATTTATTTCGTCGAGTGCTGATACCGCCTCGTCAAGAAGCAAAAGTGGCGCATTTTTAAGAAAAGCACGGGCAATAGCTATACGCTGTGCCTGCCCTCCTGAGATTTTAGAACCGCTTTCTCCAACCTCAGTATCAATTCCGCTCGGTAAGGAGTCTATCCATTCGGTAAGCCTTGCTGCTTTTATGGCTTTATTGAGGTTGCTTTCCGATACTATATGTCCGCAGGTTATGTTTTCACGGATTGTTCCTGGGAGCAGCATAACGCCTTGTAAAACCACAGAAACCTTTTTGCGTATTTCGGTAGGACTACCTTCGCCGTCTATACTTAGTATACCTTTCTGCATTTCATACAGTCCCGAAAGCAGTTTCAAAAGAGTGCTTTTACCTTCGCCGCTTTTACCGATTATGCCGATATGTTCACCCTTTCCCACAGAAAGCGTGAGATTATTTAAGACGGCATTTTCACCATAAGAATAGCAAATATTTTCAGCATGAATTATCATTTAATTCTCCATTCCTCTTGAGCAAATATCACACGAGTTTTCGAGTCTATTAAGATTTACCGAAAAGCGTTTAAACCCTGCCAGCCTATTCGGTAAATTCATCATCAGTCCTGAAACACTTCCCGAAAGGTTCAAAAATGCATAAAGCATACCAACAGTCTCAGTGCCATTTATTACCGCCGTCCCTCCTGCCGCAAACAGAATTAGCAAGGGGACACAAGATAAAAATGCAGAAAGCGACATGAGCAAGGCACGTCGGCGTTCCTCCCTTATAACTGCATTTTTCCATTTCTTAAGTGAGCTTTCAAATTTATCAATGCATAATTTTTCACACTCGAAAAGGTGCATTATAGGGAATGCGCCAATGCTTTGGTACAGGGTGTCATTTAAAGCACGGTTGGCATTTTGCGCTTCTCGAGTTGTTTTTGCAATCAGCGAGGCGCTAAAATATGTATATATTCCAAGAAATATAGTCGGAATGAGCATAAAAGCGGCAAGTTGAGCGTTTATATAAAGCATCCACGCCGAAATTATCATAAACCTCATTATATCCTCAGCGAGTGTAAATAAGTCGTTTCGGAGATAAAGCGATATTTCGGATATTTCGTTTTGGAGAAGGGAAATCTGTTCGCCAGTTGACAGCTCCTCCGCTTCCTTATATGAAATGCACCGAAAACGAGAAGCAATATTAATACGGAGCTTATGTGAAATATGCTCGGCGGTTAGATTTATAAACAATTTTGATGAAAAGACGGCAAAGGTACATAAAAGAATTATCACCACCGAGCTTTTAATTAAATCGATGCTCAAAGCGTTTACTAAAACAGTATTTATGATTAAGCTCATTTGATTATTCCATAAAAGCAAGGCTAGAACTGATATTACAGACGATAAGAATGTCAAAATTAATTTTAGCTTGCAACTATAAATTGATTTCAAAAGCATATTGCCACCACCTCATAGATATAGTATATACTATACCCCAGGGGCAGAGTCAAGTACAAAAAGTGATTGACTTAAAATTATTAAAATGATATACTTGTAATAGCTTAATATGGGAAGGAAATGATTTGTATTGGATTGGAATTCATCGTTATATTTAAAGTATAAAAATGAGAGAACACAACCGGCTGTTGATTTAGTTAACCGAATTAGTATAAATGAGCCTAAAAAAATTATTGACATCGGCTGCGGACCTGGGAACAGTGCTGCGGCACTAGCTTCAAGATTTACGTCAGCTAAAATCCTTGGAATAGACAGCTCAGAGGATATGATATTATCAGCGAAAAAGTCATATCCGCACCTAGACTTTATGCTTTGTGATGCCGAGAACGAGTTGGAAAATATTGGCGAAAGGTTCGATGTGGTGTTTTCGAATGCTTGCATACAGTGGATACCCAATCATCATAAGCTTTTGAAAAACATGATGATGCTGTTGACAGATGGCGGAGTTCTTGCTGTTCAAACACCAATGAATTATGAAGAACCCGTTCATCTTATAAATGAAAGGCTTACTAAGTCCGAAAAATGGAAGCATAAAATTAAAACCCCTCGTATATTTAATAATCTTAAAGCAGATGAATATTATGATATCCTAGCTGATATTTCGACTAGCTTCGAAATGTGGCAAACCACATATTTCCATAAAATGAAGTCGCATAACGAGATACTGGAATGGTACCGCGGTACAGGCTTACGCCCGTATCTGAACGAGCTGTCAGAGGACGATAAGCCTTTATTTGAAAATGATATTTTAAGCGAGCTCATAAAGGAATATCCCGTACAAAAAAATGGAGATGTCATTTTCAGATTTCCGAGATTTTTCTTTACAGCGATAAAGTAATACAAAATAATAAAAGGCTGGTAATTCCAGCCTTATATGTTTTACCCCGATTATTGACAAAGAGCCTCATTATTTTTCGCTCAAGAACCATTCTCTAATCCAGATACCCTGGTCGTTTAAGTCGTCGTCTGTCCAACCGCTTAGCTTGTCGCAGTCCTGCTTAACTATACTGCTCGATTCGTTTTTATTCGCAAGATTCCAGCAGAAGTAGCTGACATTGTATTCTTCAATAAGCGACTTCCAAGCCTCCGCGGAGTTGTAATCGAGTGCGCCGTTTCCTGAAGCATCGCAAATTCCGAATTCGCTAATAAATACAGGCAGTCCCTGCTTAATACAGTTTTCCATTCTGTCACGAAGCCAGTCCTTGTGAGTGCCAGCATAGAAATGGAGTGCATACATAATGTTATCGAATTCAAGCGGCTGTGCCAGTGCCTTATCTATATCCTGACTCCAGGTGGGAGTTCCCACAATTATAACGGCATTGCTGTTGTTCGCTCTGATTACGGGGATAACATCATTAGCATATGCTGTTATATCAGACCACGGTGCCGAGGAATTAGGCTCATTGCAAATCTCATAAACGACATTATCATAATCGGCATAAAGAGCCGATATTTCCTCGAAGAAGGCAATCGCTTCATCTTTATATAAAAGCGGATTCTTGTCATTCAGAACGTGCCAGTCGATGATAACGTACATGTCAAGCTCGGTTGCATAATCGACTCCGTTTTTAACCAGTGTCTTTATATACTCCTTGTCGCCCTCGGTGCAGTATCCGCCACTTTCGGCAGTGTACATTGCAAGCCTTATGCAGTTCGTGTTCCAGTCGTCACGTAGAAATTGGAAGGTTTCCTTGCTCACAAATTTCGGAAACCAAGAAATGCCGTGAGTAGACATTCCGTATAGCTGGAACTTTTCACCGCTCTTGTCAACAAGGTCAGTACCGCTTACACTAAGCTTACCATGTGTAGAATATGGCGTTTCGGCGATAAACTGGGCTGTCGTTTCGGCTTCTGTTTCCGTCGGAGCATTAGTTTCGGCTTCCGTTTTTATTTCTGTCAAAGCATTAGTCTCGGTGGGTGTTTGTGATGAAGTTTTTTCCTCGGTCGTTTTGGGAGTACCGCCGCAGCCCGATAAAAGCAGGCTACAAGACAAAGCAAACACAAGAACACCTGTTAAATATTTTTTTTGCATCAATCATACCTCGTAATTATGTTTTGTTAAGTGCTTACGGTATGATTATAGCATAGTTTACCCCTAATTTCAATAGGATTTCGGCAATTAATTTTGTAGACTAATAAAAGTAAAGCAGCTTAATTAAGTAATGCTTATGTTTCATTTTCATTCATCAATATAAATAATCTTCCTAACCATATCAACATGAGCATTTGCACCATAAGGAAGAACGCATCTAGGCGTAGAATGTCCGAAGTTTACATTATAAACAATCGGAAGATTTTCATTATCAATCACTTTTTTATATATGGCTTTGTATTCATCATAATATGCTTCATCCTGTGGTTTTCCTACAATAATTCCACTTATAACATCAAACACACCACGATTTTTTAATACAAGCAGTTCCTTTTCAAAAAACTCAGGTGTTGGCTTTTCCTCACAGGTTTCTATAAACAATATTTTATCTTTCCATTCATCTACACTGGGAAAAATATTGTAATTATCACAAATTTCTTTTTCAGCACTATGTCTATTACCAGTTAGCATATCATATAGACTTTCCAAACAGCCACCGAGTAGTCTACCACTAAATGAACTATTCCCTTGTAAAAGTTCAAAGCCTCTTTCTTCCTTGTGTGCAATATGTTCAGTACCAACAGCAGAAATAGAAAAATCCGTTCTTTCCTCATACCATATATCGCTTGATTTAATTTCGTAATATGTATTTCCGTCGAAATAGCTTTCAAATGCGGTTTTTGAATATGGCAGCATTTCATTTGCTAGTTCACCTATATCAGCAATAAAGCATGGTCCATAATATGTTGATAGACCTAATTTGTAAAACATAAGGTGATTAATCGTTGTGTCCGAAAAGCCAGTAAAAAGCTTCGGATGTGTTTTTACAGCATTAATAAATTCTGTATCTTCCATCAAATATGGCAGTAATCTGTATGTATCATCACCACCGATTGCACAAATAATTCCTGCAATATTGTCGTCCATAAACGCTTGCTTCAAGTCGCTTGCTCTTGCTTCAGGATGCCCATTCAGATATTCAATTCCTTTTAGCGAATTAGCCATGAATACAGGTTCTATGCCATATTCCTTTATTCTCTTTATACCTATTTCAAGCGTATGTTTACAAAACTCTTCTCCCATCATTCCGCTAGAAAGGCTTACTATTGCAACTTTATCACCTTTTTTTAGTTTAGGTGGTTTTAACATTTTATCATCTCCAACTATCATTAATAAAGGGAATATACACCCTCATATTCCATCGAACGCATTTTTGAGCTTCCGTCAAGCTTTTCGTGTTCGCCATATCCTACAATTTGGAAAACTGTTACAATATAGATTTTAAACATTCACTGATATATTTTAGTTGTATTTAATGCAAACAGCTTTTATTTTTTCATCAAATCTATACAGGTTATATCAACGATTTGTAGCAATTCTAATCCGCCAGTAACCACCGATATTATATGGCTTCTCAACACACTCAAGTTACAGACATATTTATTATAACTTTTCAGTTAAACTCAAGCATTATGTCATGTATATTAAATACCTCGATTAATGTATTTTTCACGGTTTCTTTTACGGCATTATCACATTTAATACCTATTTCGTGTATCCTCGCACCAATTGAATCGAAATAAGATATTTGAAATATTTCGCCCTTTGATAATTCTTTGCAAATTTCACGTATGTCTGACTTGTCATTAATATTTATATTTATTATATCTTTAGGTACAACCCTAAAGATTCCATAAAATACGGTAAGATAAAATTTACCAAAAACCAAATCTGTATCATTTTCTAATGTATTTAAAATATAGTTATTCATGTTATTTAATAAGAGTATTATATGTTCATCTTCGATATACATATATGAAATAAATGGATACATTGACATTAAGCGTTTTTTATATGCGTCTAGTTCAGAGTCTTCATATAGAAAATAATCCTCAAAATCAAAAGCAGATACAAGCCAGTAAATATCACTACCAAGCCGTTTATTAATCCTTAATATAAAGTCCTCAAGAACTGGCTTTAATCCATCCTTCGCTTTATCCGAAAAGATATATTCTAAAACAAGCTTTATCATATAATTATCGCCTTCGGTTTCCAGAGCCTGCATTTTAATTATTTTATCGATTTTTACTATTTCTTCATTAAACATAATTACTCCCCAACATATGTTATATCTACTATCCACTCAGCTAGTTTATCCCCAGCAAATGAGCCAATTTTTCTGTAATCGCAAAATGGCTATATTTAGTCTGAGCTTCCATATGATTTACATATAATCCGCCTCTAATTAGTTCGATTTTTACAGTATTTATTTTAATCTATGTAGATAGTGAAAGATAGGTATAGCAATAAAAATCAATCCTACTATTATTAAAACAGAGTATATAACGTTGAGATTTAATATTACTACTGCAATAAGTAACACCAAACCCAAAATTAAAGATAATTGCAAAAAGAATTTTTTCTTTTCTAATAATGGTTCGCCTTTATTTTCTAATTTAATTTTGTGATTAATAAACCATACAAGAAAAATAATGCTTATACCCATTATTATTATGCCAATAAGTTCATAAATCACTTTATATGTAAGGATTAATCCAACTTCACACATAATTATCGGTATTAATGCTATTTTTAGAACTGACGAATGCTTCATTTATTTTACCTCATTTAATACTTTTCCTATAACTGCCTAATTCCTTGCTCATTTACTTACTCCTTATTATAGTTTATTTGCTTTTTATTGTCAAGGTTAATCATATCACAAAAAAACGAAATAAGTAAAATATTGGTTATTATAGAGTGTGATAAAAAGAAGGCAACATATATGGTAGGCATCTTTCTTTTAGGGGGGGAGACGATGGTTTCGCTTACGCGAAGCCATCTAATCGATGTTCGACGTGGGTTTTGCGGGGGTAAAAACCACACTTCTCGTCTTCACAGCAAAAAAAAGACAACGCTCGCTGTCGCTCGCATCGTCTTATTTTTTGGCTAGTTGTTACAATATAGGTTTTTTATACTTTTCTTATAAGTAATCTGATATATTAATATAAAATACATTTGCATTAGCAAGTTGCTCCTCAACTGCTTGCTTTGAAATAACATAGAAGTCATCATAATCGCTACTGTTTCTAATTTCAAAAAGTATATCTATTATGTTTGATAATTCAATGGAGAAAACACTTGTTTTAATATATGATTTTCTAAATTCTGATATAATCCCTGAATGTTTCTTAGAATCAAATCCATCTAGAGCCAATACTGAACGCATACAATGAAATACCGAATAATATGAACGATTAGCAGATGATTTATAATCTCCAATATCAATTAAAGCTTTTGCCGTGGACAATAAAGTCTTGGCTTCTTTAATACGATTTTTCGATAAATTGATTTTATGTTCATCATACATCTATTCTACGCCCCTCTCGTATAACGTTCTGATAAAAAGGAACGGCGTTCTTATACTCTTCAAATATTTGATTGTTTTGCAAATGTACAGAAACCAAAATATCATTATCAAGACCTAATTTACTGGAAATTCGGCAGATTTTTTTTTCATATTCGTATAGCTCGCTTCTTTCTATGTTTACACGCATCATTATATCTAAGTCGGACTCTCCATCATAATCGCCACGAGCATAAGAACCGTATAAAACGGCATCAATCAATTTGTCGCCAAATATTATATCAGCTTGCTTTTTCATTTCTGAAAGTATAGAATTAATCTTTTCTTCAGTAGGCATTATAACACCGCCTTTCAAGTGTAATTATACTATTTTTTATATGTTTTGTCAAATTAGCAAAGAAAAGAAGCCGATTATAAAATCGTCTTCTAAAAACGGTTTGTGACTAGTTGTTACAATATAGATTTTTAATTTGAAAGATAAGCCGTTAGAAATGTAGGATATTTTGTCGAATAAAAATTAACACTGCGGCTTGATATTTTCTATCAAAGCCGCCGCTTGCAAGAGTGTTTATGTAATATCATTTCTATTCGTTTTTATGCCTGTTTTTAATGTAAAAATATATGTGTATCGCATATGCTGTTACCCATGAAATCAATAATAAAATCGGGAGTAACACCCATATTTCTACAAACACTTTACTATTCATGTAATAGATAAATACGAGGAAAAAGATAACTCCGGGTAAAAGCGCAAATGAATGTACCACAAATTTATTATGTAACCGAGAACATTCCTTGCCAAAACTATTTGTTCTATCATCATCGAGATCAATGCTTGACATGGGTTGATTTGAGCCGTTGATAGAACAACTATCGCGAGTTTCTTTGTCGATTACATATTCATCATTCAGTAAGTAATCGGTTGTTACACCAAATATTTTACTTAATTGAACAACATTTTCTGTATCCGGCGTTGACTCGCCAAGCTCCCATTTTGAAATCGCCTGTCTTGAAACGGTGAGTTGCCCTGCAAGTTCCTCTTGAGAAAAACCTTTTTCTTTTGCAATCTACCATATCGACCCTGAATATCAGCAACCTACGGTTGCAATTAAGGTTGCACTCCATTTTTATTATATTTTTTAGTTTTCCTTTATCTGCTCATTTCCTTGACTGTTAAATAATCCATATCAGCACCGCCAATCTAAATAATATAGCTCATAGATTATATTATACATCAAATCCTCGAACAATTCAAATTACACACGTTACACATAATCACGGTATTAATAACAAAATAGATTTTGATGGTGTGAGCATTAAAAATAAGCTCAGCTTTCAAACCGAGCTTATTGAGTCCAGCGTCACGCTGGTGGCTAGTTGTTACAATATAGATTTTAAACATTCATTGATATATTTATTTATATTTTTGGCAAACAGCTTTTATTTTTTCTTCAATAATATTTTTATCTACGATTTTAGGATTAATTGAAATTAAAAATTTTAAATGATCCCGTTTGTATTCGGTAAAAATATCAAAATTATTAACTTTTATAAAATTATCAAGACTCTGATAGTTATTTTTACAAACATCAAGAGGGTTTTTGGTAAATCCATATATATGATTGTCAAGCATTGTATAGCCATTTAAGGATTTATAAAACATACTTAACGCAGATATATTAGCACCCTTTGTAACTGAGATAAAGGACTGGTCTCCATCAAAAAAGTAGTTATCGGTAAGCAACCCATATGCTTCAAGGAATATGTTTCAATCTTTAATATAATTATTTTCAGATGTTTTAATTCCAAATCGTTTATACTTTTTAGGATTTTCTCTCATGTCATATTCTAAATATTTTTTATACTTGTCGTTATTTATGTGAGTTAATACATAATAATCCTTAAACAGCTCATAAATAATATCAAGGACAATTGGTAGTAAGTTTTCAAATGATTCACTAGTTTCGTCTACGCAATAAAGCAAACTATGACCATCATCAGTAAATCCTTCGAAAATAAAATCATCATAATTAGGCAAATAGATTAAAAGTTTTCGATTATCTCCTCGTTATGTTTTCTTGTTTTTCTTGCTCGGTCAGCTTATGTTCATTTTTATTCTGAACGAGCTTTTTTTCATAATTTGAAAACAATTTAATCCTCCAGAACACAAACAAATTCAGATAATTAGTATATTATTACTTCTTTATTATGCATGACACATATTTCATTAATAATATTTACCACATCTTCTTTTGTAACCTCTCTAGACTTTATATCCATATATAATCCAGTATGATATAAATTAAAGGCAAACAAAAACTTGTAATTATCTTTCTGCAGAGCCAATTCGGCCTCATTATAATCCTGTTTAACTCCTTCGAGAGGGGCGTCATAAACGTATATATAGTTTTCATGCCCATAATCTTCAAAGGTTTTTGAAGAATAAAAGGAGTTCAATAAGTCTTTGTCAATTCCTATACTTGAAACAATAATCGATGCAATCCCATTCCACAGACAGCTAGTATGTTCCCATTTATTTTCAACTAAATATTTCATGAAATCAGGTGTAAAATATTTAGGCTGCTCTAATACTTTTTTTCCTTTGATCATCGAATAATGAATTGATGGATGAATATGTGTATATACATATCTGTCTTTAAATATCTTTTCCATAATTTCAATCATTAATGGGGTTAATTCTTTATATGAACCGTCGCGGTCATCTACATAACCAAAATATAGATTGCACGAGTAACCTCGCATTGATTTATCTACGCTAAATAGGTGAAGATCGGATTTCGGCTCCTCTACATATTTTAAAGATCTATATTTTGAAAAAAACATGATTTCCTCCGTACTATTCTATACAGGTTATATCAACGATCCATTCTGCTAGTTTATCACCAGCAAATGAGCCTACGATACCTAAACTAATCCACCGGTAAACCCACCGATAACTGTTCCCAAACCAGGAAGTATTGCTGTACCTAGTGTGGCACCACCCATTGAACCTAGTTTTGCTCCAGCTAATGCTCCTACCCATCTTCCACCAATTTGTACAGCTGTAGATATGGTTTTTTTACCGAGCTTTTTATCGACATCGTGTAAATCATCATATACCGAAAATCCAAGTTCAAGCGTATCCAAGACAATACCTGCGATTAAGAATACCCTTCCTGCAATTCTTACTTTTCTTGCAATGTTTTCGAAATTTATTAAAATATTATATGCTTTTTCGGAAATTTGAATATGATTTAATTTTGAGGCAATGTTTTGATGAAACAATGTGTCATCTGGAATTGTTTTCACATTTATATGATAATATTGCTCAATTTTACTCTTTGTGCCAGGAATTGCATAACCATGAAGATCCGCACCGAACAAGGGTGTTTTATTTTTTGTTGATAAAAGAATAGGATAGTCAATATTGTTTAAAGTAGTTTTAAGCCCTGTTTTAATTCCTGTTAAACTAGTTTGCAAGGGGTCTCCCCACACGAGCATTGGTGTCGAGCCATTTATTAATTTATCAATAAACTTATGCCATGCTGCGAATGTTTCTCTACCATACACCCCATCTTCTAATAGTCTGCCATTATCTCCAGTGATGCCAAGCACGTTTAAGTTTTTTTGAAGCTGTCCAATTTTTGTTCCATCACCGCCGACGTACCATGCCAATTTACTTATTTTTTCTATAATTCGAATATGACTTCCTCCAAGCTTTTCGAATTCCTTGCAGATATTTACAAGCGTAGTAACATTTTCGTCTGTGACATAGTCTTTATTACTTATTCCTATGTCTAAATCCTTATCAATTGTTTGCAAAATACCACCAATAAAGGCTGTAACTTCATGCGAAAATCTTGTGCTTAACGAAAAGCTTTTATCGAAAATCTCTTTTATATAGTATTCTAAATAATCATCGGAACATAATTCTTTACCGTTTTTTCTTTTAAAATTTGAGGGGTTTTCTGTATATTCATATCTTGTTAAAAGAGCTTGTAAATATTCCTTTTCAGGATAACTTGAATTACAAGATAACTCGTATAAAAATTTTTGATCTTTTTCATTATCTCCCGCTGCATAACTAGCACCGTAATCAATCGCTCTGCTTAATAAGCTGGTTATACCGAATCCTGATATATTATCAGAGCCGCCACGTTTTAGAACGTCAAAGGATTTATCTAAATTATAATCATTAAATCCGCCGTATGATGAACGCAGTTCCAAAATAGAGATAATATCTCGTAATTTATTAAACGAATAGTTAATAGGCTTCGCAATTTCACATAAATCAGTTATTATGTCTATAACCTTTTTTCTTTTATCGCTTGGAATATAACGTATGATGTTAGGCTTATATTTATAGCTTAAATCCTCATATATTTCATCTACTGCTTTATCAATGCGTGTTGTAAGCTCTTTAATAATATCGTAATAATTATATTTATCCTTATCCCTTACAATTACACTGAACTCACCTTGGCTGTTTAAATTTCTTACATAATCTCTGCTTCCTACAATTCCATAATAGCTGCTTAATTCTTTGCTCATTTACTTACTCCTTATTATAGTTCATTTGCTTTTTATTGTCAAGGTTAATCATATCACAAAAAAAGCGAAAAAAACGAAATAAGTAAAATATTGGTTATTATTGAGTGTGATAAAAAGAAGACAACATATATGGTAGGCATCTTACTTCGGGGGGGAGACGATGATTTCGCTTACGCGAAACCATCTAGTCGACGTTCGACATGGGTTTTGCGGGGGTAAAAACTACACTACTCGTCTCCACAGCAAAAAATAAAGACAACGCTCGCTGTCGCTCGCATCGTCTTATTTTTTGGTGGAGTCGGGGAAGAGTCTCGTTCGATTCTCGCCTCGTCTCCACAGCATAAAAAAAGATAACACTCACGCTGTTCGTGTCATCTTTTTTTCTGGTGGAGTCGGGGAGAGTCGAACTCCCGTCCGAAAACCTATCCTTATATCTTTCTACATGCTTAGCCGGTCGATTAAATTCCCTTCTTACACTCCAAACGGCAAAATTGCAAGTTGGTAGCCCTTTGGTTACGTTTTAAGCTACAAGGCTATCACTCAAAACGTGGACTGCTGTTTGACGCCCAACTCTAGGCCGCAGTACTCCTGGAGAGGACGAAGCTGCTAGGCAGCTAAAGCTACTGTATTAGTAGTTGATTTTTTAGCGTTTAAAATTTGATGCCCGATATTTAAGAGCTTAGGCGAGCTCTGCATGCTTAACATAGTTCAAAATCCCCGTCGAAACCTTTACGACCCCATTTTTGGTTTTTTCGGTATATTTATTATACATTTTACTTGCGAGTTTGTCAATGTAAATGATTTCTTAAAATTTTACATAATTTGTCATTTTTTGAAAAAATGGGGTTAAATAGTTGTAATTCGTGCGGATATATGTTATAATTTTAACTATGAATGTAATTTATTTAAAAGGAGATATAAATAATGTTAGTATCAGCAAAAGAAATGTTAAACAAGGCGCGTGACGGAAAATACGCAGTAGGTCAGTTCAACATCAACAACCTTGAATGGACTAAGGCAGTTCTTCTTACCGCACAGGAAATGAATTCACCCGTAATTCTCGGTGTATCCGAGGGTGCTGGTAAGTACATGGCAGGCTACAAGACCATCGTAGGCATGGTAAACGGAATGCTAGAATGTCTTAAAATTACTGTACCTGTGGCGCTTCATCTCGACCATGGTTCATTACAGGGTGCACTTGACTGCATCGATGCAGGGTTCTCGTCTGTAATGTACGACGGTTCACATGAGCCCATCGACGAGAACATCGCAAACACAAAGAAGCTCGTTGAAATCTGTAATAGCAAAAACCTTTCCCTCGAAGCTGAGGTTGGCTCAATTGGAGGCGAGGAGGACGGTGTTGTTGGTAAGGGTGAATGTGCAGACCCTAAGGAATGTAAGGAAATCGCAAGCCTTGGCGTAACCATGCTTGCAGCTGGAATAGGCAACATTCATGGTGCATATCCCGCTGACTGGGCAGGTCTTAGCTTTGACACACTTGCAGAAATTAAGGCGTTGACCGGTGATATGCCCTTAGTTCTTCACGGCGGAACAGGTATCTCAGAGGAAATGATTAAGAAGGCTATTTCACTCGGCGTTGCTAAAATTAACGTTAATACAGAGTGCCAGTGGGCATTCCAGAAGGCTACCAGAGAGTATATTGAGGCTGGCAAGGATAAACAGGGTAAGGGCTTTGACCCTCGTAAGCTGCTTGCTCCTGGCTTTGAAGCTATCAAGGCTACTGTTAAGGAAAAGATGGAGCTGTTCGGCTCTGTAAATAAGGCATAAAATGGATTGCCAAAACTGTGTTTATTATGTTTACGATGAGGAAATAGAGGATTTTGAATGTACTGCGCCTATTGATGAAGATGAGCTTTATCGCTTTATGAATAGTAAGAATTCCACCTGTATCTATTTCCGACTTTATGATGAATACGGAACCGCCCGTAAACAGTAAAACAACATAAAATTACCGTCGCTCACTTAGGTGAACGACGGTTTTTTATGCTTTAATAACTATTGTTTACTCCTTAACGCCACCGAAATGTGGCAATTACTCCTTAACGCCACCTAGGGCTGTACCTGCGATGATGTATTTGGAGAGTATCAGATAGAAAACAATCAGCGGCAATGCTGTCAGCGAAAGTCCGAGGTAAATCGAACCAAATTCTGTCTGATATTTGTTACCGAGGAGCAAGCTTACAACTATCGGGATAGTCAACTTATCCTTCGAGCTTAATACGATAAGTGGCAGGAAGAAGTTGTTCCATGATGATACCATTCCGAAAATCGCCATTGTAGCGATACCAGGCTTTAATATCGGGAACACAAGTCTGTTAAATATACCAAACTCACTGCACCCGTCTATTCGTCCCGCCTCAACCATTTCAATCGAAAGGGCAGACATCATGTACTGTCTCAGGAAGAATACAGTTGACGGAGCGGCAATCGCTGGTATAATAAGCGGAATAAATGTATCACGCAGACCAAGCTTTGCGATAAATTCAATAAATCCGATTACACCAACCTGGCTTGGCACCATAAGTATCAACATTATAAAGCCGTAAAGTGGTTTATTCGCTCTAAATCTGTAAACAGTAAAGCCATAAGCTGTAAGTGCCGAAAAATACACCGACAACACAGTTGAGCAAACTGAAATGATAAAAGAGTTAAAAAATCCGCTTAATATCGGAAGCTGTAATTCCGGGCTAAAAAGCTTTGCCCAGTTAGAGCCAATGTACTTACTAGGTAACAGCGATACCACGAAGGAATTCTTGATATCGGGAGCCCATTCAAGGAATGAACCGTTAATCTCATACTTAGACTTTGTAGCACCCATAAACATCATAAGGAATGGGACAACAGCCAGAAGAACGAAGAAAATACAAACAGCATAAACAAGTATTTTCTTAAGTATAATCTTTCTGCGATAGCTAGCCTCGAATAGGCTTATAGACTGCGTTTTTGATTTTGCCATTACTGTGTACCCCCTTTCTTCTGACGGCGGGTTCCGCCTGAACGGTCCCTCATCATGTAGAATAGCAGTACACTAAATACAGAGGTAACTAAGAATAGAAGTACTGATGCGGCGGAAGCAACACCTACATTCATCTGATTAGAAAGTCCGACACGTCGGATATACATTACAATTGTCATGACAAACTTGCCGATACTGCTACCGTCACCTGTCATCTGCTGAGGAATATCGAACATCTGGAAACCACCAATGAGAGAGGTAACCAGTGTATAAGTCATAATTGGACGGATAAGCGGCAATGTAATTTTGCGGAATATTTGACCGCCTGTGGCACCGTCAATATTGGCAGCTTCAAAAATAGATGGGTTGATACCAAGTATACCTGCGATAAGTACAATCATCGTGTTACCATACCACATCCAGAAGTTGATAAAGCCAACTGTCGATTTTGAGAAAAAGTCGCCGGTAAGGGGCTTCTTGATGTTATCGATAGCACCCAACTTTTTGGCAATCCCAGAGATAAAGTCCTCTGGCCCGCCAAGCGAAACTATGAGTTGTGTCAGAAAATCCTCACCCTTTGCGAACGGGGAAAAGAGGTTATAAATCATATCATGAATGATACCCTCGTTTCTTATAAGAGCGAAGAATAAACCGCCTATGGTAGCAGCAGTCATGATATTCGGGAGGTAGAAGATTACCTTAAAAAGACCTTGAGCCCGCACCTTAAGTCTTGTGTTCGTAAACCATGCTGCAAACAAAAGTGCAAATATAAGCTGAGGTATAAAGCCGATAATCCACATAGTCGGTGTATTCATCATAGCTTTTGTAAATTCGGAGTCTCCAAGAACCGTTGTAAAGTTCGATAGACCCACCATCGTAAACTCATCTACAAATGCTGTCTTCTTTGCAAAAGAGAAGAAGAATGTGCTGACTAGAGGATATAAGGAAAATAATGTGTAAATGATAAAAAACGGAGCAATAAATATGTATCCGTAATGGTTCTTCTCGAGCCGAGCCTTATGGCGTCTCGAGGCTTTTTTTATATTCTCTGACATAAGCCATGCCCTTTCATCAAATATTCGAAGCGGGAGGGGGACTCCCTCCCGCTTCGGAATGATTTGCTTTGCGAGTTAATTATTTAATAATGCTATAAAGTTAATCTTAGTCTCCCTTTGCATCTTCGAATGCCTTAACGTCGTCTTCAGATACACCTTCAACGATGAGGTCAGGAAGCTGTGACTTTGCTTCTACCTTGAACTTGAATACAGCATCGTCAATTGACATACCTTCGTTAATAACATTACCGATCATGTTGTCGAATATGTTGTTGAAAGTAGCGTCATACTTAGTAACATTCTTAGAAACGTCAACTGTAGGAGCTGATAATGCGAATGCTGAATAATGGTTCTGTCCGCCGAGGAAAGGATTGTTGAATGCTGCATCGTCCTTAATCTTTTCAACGATTGATTTCTTAGAAAGGAAGTCGCCTGATGTCTTTGCATATTCTTCCATTGATTCATCATCTACGCAGAAGTACTTGATAATGCGAGCAACTGCATCAGCCTTATCCTTGTTCTCTAAAGCGTATGTGCTTGCATACCAGTATGTGCCGCCCCAGAAGAAGCCTGCAGGTCCGTTAACCATGCCCCACTTACCGTAAGAGCCTTGGCCTTCGCTTGCTGCTTCGTTATCAGGGTCGTAACCTTCAGCAGAGTTGGGCTTGATTGTGTAATGGAGGTACCATGTGCATCCGAAGAATGCGAATACGCTGTCCTTCATGCCTGTGTACCAAGGTGCTGACCACTGAGCGTTCTCAAAAGTCTTAACCTGATCTAAGTCAACGATAGCCTGTGTTGTCTTAAAGAAATCATCAATTGTTGCACGGTCGATATTGAGCTTACCGTCAACGATCCATGGCTGTGTACGTGAGTTTAAGAAGTTTCTCTTTAACTCGTCAGGACCTGTCATGAATGTAACATCGCCGTTTGTCTTTTCCTGAAGTGTCTTAGCAACATCTACAACGCCGTCCCATGTGCTAACAAGAGCCTGCAGTTCCTCAGGAGAGTTAACGCCTAAGTAATCCTTAGCGTAGTCAGATCTGTAGTACATAGCGCCAGGTGTAGCCTGGTGAGACATACCCTTGAGAACGCCGTCAACTGTCATGAAGTCAAGTGTATATGTGTAGTAATCGTCACGGTTGGGTTCAATTCCGATATCCTTGAGAGCTGCTGTCTTTTCATTTTCAGCAAATTTTCTTGCATAGTCAGCGTCTGCGAGGAATAAGTCGGGAGGGTTTGAGCCTGTGCTTAATGCAAGCTCAACCTTTGTCTGATAGTCTGTTGCATCAACAACAAGGTCAAATACTAACTCGAACTTTTCAGCGATGTCAGGGTTAGCAGCTAAAAATCTCTTTTCGATCATTCCCTGAGTTTCGTCAGTAAATGTCATTACATTGATTTTTGTCTTAGCGGTGTTACCACCATCTGCTGCCTTTGTGCCGTCTGGTGCTTTTGTGCCTTCGCCGCTGCCGCTGTTATCAGCACAAGCTGCGATAGAAAGTGTCATTACTGCTGCGAGTAATGCAGAAAGAATTCTTTTTTTCATACTCATGTTTCCTCCAAAATTTTCTTACTTACATAAGGTCATAAAATCTCATTTACTCAAATTTACTTATCAATTAACGTTAAGTTTTAACGAAAACCTGTTAAATTAAGTAAAATAAAATTTTCTTTTGTTATTATATCACAAATTTCTATAAATGCAAGCCCTTTTTTATCCGTAATCGTGAAATGTCATAATAAAAATGATGGTTGTAAACGTTTTCTAATTCAATGTATGGTTAAATTGACTAAAGTAAACTTAAGCTCCTTAAGTTAAGCCTATTCATAGTTTGCACACTCTACTTTCACGTTTGGTATATAGAGTGCAATAATAAGTCAATATTTGCGCTATATATTTGTGCAATATGACGAATTTGTTTAAGAAATGCATATTTAATCGTTTTGTAAAGAATTTGTAACCGATTTGTAATCAATTAAAAACAAGGTTACATTTAGGTTACAGTTAACCTCGACTTTATTATACAAAATACCGCCCAAACTTTTATAAGTTTGGGCGGTATAACTGTTGATAATTATTTTACAGTGATGTTTATTTTTGAGGTACTTCCGTTAGAGTCTGTAGCGGTAATAGTAGCTGTACCCTTTGTTACTGCCTCGATTACACCCTTGCTGCTGACCTTTGCAATGCTTGACTTGCTTGATTTCCATGTTATATCTAAATCCGTTCCAGGGCTTAATGTGAGCTTATCTCCTATTGTAAGCTGAACCGATAATGATACCTTACCGCTAGATGAGGTTCCAGTTGATGAAGCTGTTTCAGACCCTGCTACCTTAAGACCTCCGCTTAAATCGGTGTAGAAATTCATGGTATGCTCTTTGTCGTTATTTGTTTCCCAGGAGAGATAATAAATTCCCTCGGACATATCAACGCTGACACCTTTTTTCAGCTTGTCATAAGTATAATCACCTATTTGCCTGCCATTCTCATCAGATAAAATCATGTGACTGAGAGAGCCCCAATTTGAGTCTTTGCCAGTAATGTTGGAAACACCGAGCTCTATTGTGCCCTTGCCTGTCACGGATAGGCTGTTAAGTGTCTTTGAGTTTACCACAAAATCCGATACAGTCTTGTCAGGCTCGATTACTACTGCATTCTTCCCATAAGTTGTGCCTAAGCTTACAGCACTGCTGCTTGCATTTGCCTTTAAGCCTTTACCGAGTACAGTATATAAATTCATTGTATGAGTTGTTTTGTTATAAGTGTTCCAAGTAAAATAGTATGTACCTGCTTCAATATTGAACTCTACGCCTTTTGTTAATTTATCATAGTTATATTCGCCTATTTCTTTACCCTTTGAGTTAGTGAAAGTCATTTTACTTAATGAACCCCAGTTTGAGTCTTTTCCACGTATATCGGAAGCGCCGATTTCGATTGTGCCGCTACCTGAAACCGTGAACTTGTGCATCGTACCTGTTTTAATCTCTACCTTTGCAAAGGCCTTGTTTGCTTTAAATTCTACTGCATCGGCGCCGTATTCTGCGGCGGATACGCTAGTAATGAACCCGCTTACTGCGACAACTGCTGATAAAAGTAATGCTAATATTTTCTTCATTTCCTTTATTCTCCTCTGTTTTTTATGCTATATTATATCACGGCCTGTATTCTCTGTCAAATCTTTCCTATTTTCCAGATATTCTCGGCGTAATCCTTTATAGTTCTGTCTGAGCTGAATTTTCCCGCACTTGCCATATTTATCCAGCATTTTTTGTAAAATTCATTTTTATTATTCTTATAATCTGCGTTAAGCTTAAGCTTTGCTTCAACATAGCTTTCAAGGTCGCCTAGCAAGTAATAATTATCAGGTTTATGCCATGAAGCACCGTCAAGGAGTGAAAAATACAGCTCCTTAAATATACCTGTACCCTCATCGTCCACCGTTCCGTCTATAAGGCTTCGGATAACACGGGCAATTTTGGGGTTGGTTTCCATAATCTTACGAGGATCGTAATCTGGCAAAATCTTTTCTAAATCCTCAATCCTCGCACCGAAGATGTAATTACTTTCTTCACCTGCCTCCTCGACTATTTCGACATTAGCACCGTCATAGGTGCCTAGAGTCACTGCTCCGTTTAACATCAGCTTCATATTACCAGTACCCGAGGCTTCGGTTCCTGCGGTTGAAATTTGTTCAGAAACATCTGCTGCGGGTGCCAGCTTTTCGGCATAGCTTACACGGTAATTCTTTACAAACACGACTTTTAATAAATCTTTGGTTTCGGGGTCGGAGTTTACGAGCTTTCCAATCTCGTTGATATATTTTATTATGCCCTTGGCTCTAAGATACCCAGGCGCACTCTTAGCACCGAAGATAAAGGTTTGGGGATAGAAATTCATAATCGAGCCGTCCTTAATGCCATAGTATATATATAGTATACTAAAGGCGTTGAGAAGCTGTCTCTTGTATTCGTGCAGTCTTTTAATCTGAATATCATATACTGAGGAGACATCTATATCAATACCCTCGTTTTTCTTGATATAATCAGCAAGCTGAACTTTTTTCATATTTTTCACAGATATGAACGTTTCAAGAGTTTCTTTATCTTCTGCATGTTTTTTCAATCCAGAAAGCTTATCCAGGTCGGTTACCCACTCCTCACCGCCGAGAAGCTTAGTAATCTCGGCACTGAGTTCAGGATTACAGAGTCTTAGCCAGCGTCTTGGGGTTATGCCGTTGGTTTTGTTCTGAAATTTTTCGGGATAAAGCTTATACCAGTCATTTAGAGCATCGTTCTTAAGAATTTCGGTGTGGAGGGCTGCTACGCCGTTTACAGCATTTCCTACATAGATTGCCATTCTTGCCATGTGAAGGGTATTTTTATCAATCAGCTTCATGGTATCTATTTTCTCGCGGGTGAAGCCTTGCGTGTACATTTCGCCGATAAAAGCTTCGTTAATCTGAATACAGATTTCGTAAATTCTTGGGAGCAACGACTTAACAAGATTTATGTCCCATTTTTCAAGAGCCTCCGCCATTATGGTGTGATTGGTGTAATTAAAGGTTCTTTTTGCTATTTCTAAAGCATCAAAAAACTTGATGTTTTCTTCGTCAACAAGTACCCTAATGAGTTCTGGTACCCCGATTACTGGATGGGTGTCGTTAAGCTGTACGGAAAGCCAATCTGAGAGCTCGCTTATATTTTTACCCGCAGCTTTATGCTTCTTAACAGCATCTATTATTGATGCTGAGGAGAAGAAGTATTCCTGCTTTAATCGGAGCAGCTTGCCCTCGTTACTGTTATCGTTTGGATAAAGGCACCGCGAAATATCCTCAGCAAAAATCTTATTCGCAGATGCGTTAAGATAATCGCCGCGGTCGAATACTGCAAAGTCAAACTCGGTCTCAGGTTCCGCCTGCCATAATCTTAAGGTGCCTATATTTTTAGTACCATAACCAAAAATAGGAATATCATAAGGAACCGCTTTTACTGTTTGATTAGCGTATTTAACAAGGACAGTATCGTTCTCATTCCTTACACTCCAAGGGTCGCCGTAGCGTGTCCAGTCGTCGGCTGCTTCTGTCTGCCAGCCGTTTTTTAAGCCTTGCTCAAATAAACCGTACTTATATCGTATGCCGTAGCCATCGAGCGGTAAATCCAGTGTCGCGGCACTCTCAAGAAAACAGGCGGCAAGTCTGCCAAGCCCGCCATTTCCAAGTGCTGCATCTCCTATTTCCTCTAAATCAGCTAAATTAGCACCGCAGGTGGAGAGCAATTCCGAAACCTCGTCGGTTAAGCCTAGTGAAAGCAGGTTGTTATAAATCGCACGCCCTACAAGAAATTCCATAGATAGATACATTGCACGTCTTTTGTTATAATGCGCCGCTTTTGAGGCTTTCCAGTCAGCTGAAAATTCACTCATAATGATTGAGGAAACCGCCTCGTGAATTTGGTAAGCATCTGCCTTTGAGGCACTGACACCGTATTTTTCATTTAAAATATTTTCAAACTCGGATATAAACCGCTGTTTATCTAGCATAATAGATACCGCCTTTTTAAAATTATAATATCGCTTATAAATATATTAACACATTAACCCTCAAAATACAATATTATTAGCACTAAAAAAACACACTAAACTTGACAATTCTCTAATTAAAATGTATAATTAATAGAAAAGTTAATAGAATTCTGCATTTTAATTTTTATGCCTGAAAGAAGGATGACAATTTAATGGATTTTGATGTTTTTTTTGAAAGTCTTGCAATACCAATAGTCGTTTTTGATCCGACATACAGAGCTGTTTCATATGCCAATAATGCTGCAAAGGCACGGTTTAACATAGACTTTGGGGTAAGCCGTTCGTTTTCATATTTTATAAAGCCTAAATTTTATAATGATTTATTGGTGCTTGAGCATATAATAAAAACTGATAGACAGGCGAAAAATTTCCACATAACTCTTAAAGATGATACCGTAATAAACATAAATGGTAGCTATTACGAGGGGCAGTTTATTTTTTATATATATGTTGTCGGAAAGCTGAACGACGAGGAAGGTTTGACCGAAAGCAGTACAACATCGGTGAGGGAAAGCGAAGTCATGGGGCATATACTGCGGGCACTTTACTCCGAGTCCAATACCGATAAGATGATTAATGCAATTCTTAAAACTATGGCTTTATACCTTAAATTTGACCGTGTATATATTTACGAACGTAGTGATGATATGTATTACTGTACATATGAATTCTTACAAAACGATGCGCTATCGAATATCGCATGGCTCCCTGAGGTTAAAGCAGAGAAGGTAACAAGCAATAGCCATCTCGAGCAGGGGTTATATAAAATAATCAATAATATTTTCGCATCTGATGAACAAAATGATTTGCATGCTCACCCGCGTGATGTAAAGTCGTATGTGCATTTTCCCCTTATGTCGGAGGGAAAGCTGCTCGGTTTGGTCGGCTGTGATTTTATTAAAAACACGCACGAATGGAAGAAGAACGAGATCGATTTAGTCGAAAACATAAGTGCTATTTTTAAGGAGCTTTTAAAGAGAACCCAGCTCGAGAAGCGTGTGTCCGAGAATAGTAAAATAACGGCGACAGTGCTTGATAATCTTGACCTGCCTCTTTATGTGGTAGATTATCAAACCGATGCATTAATATTCGCAAACCAAAGACTTCGTAAAACCTTGAATGCTGATTATACTGAGGGTGAAAAGTGCTGGAAGGTTCTTTTCCCAGGCAAAGCCGAGAGATGCGATAACTGTATGTGGAAGTACGATTCTGCCGTTACTAAACCAACAGGTGTTACGGGCAGCCATGATATGCATTACTCTTATGGCAACTACTGGATAATGGTAAAAGACAGGGTAATCGAATGGGTTGACGGACGGCTTGCTGTGCTTATTCTCTGTATTGATATTGATGAGAGAAAAAAGCTCGAAAAGGAGCTTGAATTTTATGCGTCTATTGACTTATTGACTGGTGCATATAATCGCACCTGGGGGCTTAAGCTTATGCAAGAGGCATATGACCGTGCACTTGCGGGCGATATGCAGATAACCGCCTGTTTTATGGATATTGATAAGCTTAAGGTTGTGAACGACCTTTACGGGCATACCTCGGGCGATGTACTAATAAAGAATATATGTGATATTATTAAGCGACGGCTTGATCCCGAGGATATATTTATACGCTTCGGCGGAGATGAATTTATTATTGTGTTTGGCTGTGATTTTGAAGGCGCAAAGCGTAAGATTTCGCTTATATTGGAGGAACTCGATATTTACAACACGCACAGTAAGCTGCCTTATGTCCACGAATTTTGTTATGGGCTTGAAAACGTCAACCTAAAATACGGCGCAACGCTTGATGATATTATTCTGCTTATCGATAACAAAATGTATGAGCAGAAAAAGAAAAAGCATTTATAATATATGGCTATTACCACAAGAGAGCTTAATATTAATGAATACAAGGCTTTATACAAGGAAAACATCGTGCGTGACTTTCCCGTGGGTGAGCGTCGACCGCTCGCTTCTTTGAAATCACTTAAGAAAAAGGGTAATTATAAGCTGATGGTGCTGGAGGAAGACGGGCATTTACTAGCGTATGCAGGAATGATAACAGGTCATCAGAACATTCTGCTTGATTATTTTGCTGTCATTCCCGAAAGACGTGGACAAGGCATCGGCGGCAATTTCCTTCAGAAGCTGATAGGCGGCGAAGATGCCGATGGTATGATAATCGAGTGTGAAAACCCCGATTTCATTGAAGCCCCAGAGGGTAAAAGGCAGGCGGAAAAAAGGATAGAGTTTTATCATAAATTTGGTGTTATTCCGATAAAATATAAATTTAACCTGTTCGGTGTCGAATACAAACTGTTTTGGCTGCCAATTACTAAAAAACAGTTCATATCCGAGGAACAGGTTATAAATGATTTATTGATGCTCTATACTCTTGCAATTCCTCCGCTAATGTTTAAAAAATTTGTCAAGTATCGCAAGGAAAGTAATAATTAAATTATAGTGGGACGACCTTTATTGATGTCGTCCTTTATATTTTCGATGAGCTGCTCCACATTCATGAAACCGAGGTTTTTGTTTCCCCTTGCCCTTACAGAAAATCCGCCCGAATTCATCTCGCGGTCGCCGATTATTAAGATATATGGAAGCTTCTGGAGCTCCATTGCTTTTATTTTATCCCGCATATTTTTATCAGAACAATCCGCCTCCGCTCGGAGCGAATGACGTTTCAGCTCCTTTTGAAGAGCAAGACAATAATCATTATGGTTTTCATCAATCGGCACAATTCCGAACTGCACGGGTGCAAACCAAAGCGGAAAATCACCTATGTAATGTTCAATTAGGAGTGCCATAAACCGCTCAATACTGCCGAACAACGCTCTATGAACCATAAAGGGTGTTCTTTTTTTACCTTCTTTATCTATATAAGTCATGTTAAAGCGGGCAGGCAGATTAAAATCGAATTGTATCGTACTGCATTGCCATTCTCTGCCAAGAAAATCCTTAAGCTTAAGGTCGATTTTAGGACCGTAAAAGGCACCGCCGCCCTCGTCAATCTGGTAGTCAAGCCCTGCATCATTGACAGCCTTTTTTAATATTTCAATAGCCATATTCCAGTCTTCATCTGAGCCTATGCACTTCTTCTCGGGCTTTGTTGAAATATAAGGGATAAATTCATTAAGTCCAAATGCCTTAAGGACATAAAGCGAAAATTTAAGTGCCTCGGAGACCTCGGACTCTACCTGTTCGGGTGTGCAGACAATATGAGCATCGTCCTGTGTGAAGCCTCTGACGCGTGTTAAGCCGTGCAAAGCGCCCGATAATTCATAACGGTACACAGTACCGAACTCTGCCATTCTGAAAGGCAGACTGCGGTAGGAATGAATTTCGCTGTTATATATGCCGATGTGAAAGGGGCAGTTCATGGGTTTAAGATAGTATTCCTCCTCATCAATTGTTATCGGGCTGTACATTGAGTCCTTGTAAAAATCAAGATGCCCCGATGTTTCCCAAAGCTTACTTTTCCCGATATGCGGAGTGTATGCCCATGAATAGCCGTTCATTATATGAGCATTTTGGCTGAACTGTTCAAGCAGCATTCTTATAATAGCACCCTTCGGGTGAAGCAGCACCAGTCCTGCACCTATATCCTCGTTTTTTGAGAATATACCTAGCTCTGTACCTAATTTTATATGGTCGTATTCGTTTAAAAATTCCATTTCTATTCTCCTTATTATTACTTTAAATTATTGAAGAACAGAAACGGTCATCCGCCTCTTGCTATAAAATTTGCTCAAGGCAATCACCCCCCTTAATAAAAATATTTAACTTTTTATTCATTATAATAAGTTTTAAGACTATTATCTATACTATTTACTGTTTTATTAACATCCCACTCTCCATTGAATAGCTTTTCTATTGGATCATGTATAATTTCAGGTTCAATTGTAAAAACAATTTTTGCATTTTTGGAAACTCTTTTATAAATATCAAATACATCAGATTCTTGACTGTCTTTAGTATAAAGCTCTTTATCATCAAACATATAGGAATTATCATTCTCCATTATATATTCTGAAAGAGATGCTATATAATTAAGTGTATATTCAAGATTTTCTGATCTGGGGTTTACTATTATCAATTTGCAATCTGCTAGGTAATTATTGCTGAAAGCGCTTGGAATAGGAATAAAATTATTGCCGTGAATACGTACCCTTTCGTCTGACGGCGCCAAAACCTCTGTCCATAAATATTCATCAACCTCATTATCGTCTGCATTTGTTGAAAAATATTTATCGAATACGCTATTATGAAAATTTATTATTTCGTTTTCATTGCAATAAAAAGCTGCATTATTTTTTTTAGACGCCTGGAACATCATAGTAATAAAATCATTAAGCTTATCTATTCCTATATCTGTATAAGATTTTTGAAATTCACGTAACGAATTTTGCATAATACTTTGGTAATAAATCATTACATTTTCTGGAGCAAGCTCTTTTAGTTGAATTATTTTATTAAACAGTTCATTAAAATCATCGTCGGTAGAAATATTAATTCCAAGCTCTGAAAGCTTTTCCGGTTTATAAGCAAGCCATTTAAAATTAGTTTCATATATCATAGACCATATTTTATTATCATCTGTTGTTGCTGCATCTTTTATGTAAGGATATGCCTTATCATAAAAATTATTAATTTCAGGGATGTCGTTTAATGGATAATATAGCTTATTTTCGACAATTTTTCTTAGACTCTCACTCGAGTTCGTAAAACATACATCCCAATCACTGTCATTTGCCATAAGCTTAAGAGCCATCTCTTCCCATTCAACATTTTTTGAATTAATAGTGTAACCAAGTGAAGGAAGCCATGTTATCCCAATTATATTAACGGCTTGTGAGGTTAATTTTTTTATATTAAAAGGAATGCTTGTATATTGGAATTCATTTGAATTATAATCTAGATTTGTAAAATAAATTTCGTTGCCTTTTACTAAAAATTTATTATTTACAAATTTTAAATTATAAGCTATTGTATAACTATTTTTATCATTGCTTATCTTCTCAAGATAAAAATTTTCAAGTTCACGACAAATTATATAATCTTCAGTACCTGCCATTTCAAAATTAATTATCTTTCTAAGATTATTAATTTGCTTTTTCCCAAAGGTCTGTTTTTCTATATCATATAAACTAAAATAATAACCCTGCGTTTCATTATAAGCGTATATATAAATTTGATTGTCATTATATTTTGCAAAAGATATTGGTAAATCAATACCTATATCATATGTACTCAGGGAGTCTAAATCTAATATTTTTATTCTCTCTCCAAAATATAAAAACATATCATTTATATCGTAGGTTGAAACCACAGTGTCAATATAATCAATATTTGCTAAGATATAAATTAATTTATTTCCTATGATATCTAATTTACAATTGATTTTATTGTTCATTTCAGGTGTTTTATCAAGCTCTTCTGTTTTCTTTGTATCAATATCATATTTATTTAAGCTATATGAATATGTATTTTTAACAAGATCAGTCATACTTAACATATAATAAATTTTATTATCGTATATAGCGATGTCCGTAATCCCATATGATATATCCTGCAAATATGAAAAGCTTAATTCGTATTGAACAACATCTTTATTGCTTTTATTAATACAGTATATAAACTTTGTTCCGTCGTTATAATAAAAATTATCATTTTCATCATATGCAAATGCTTCTACATATTCACTTGTTAAATCAATATTAACATTTGCTATGGTAGCGTATGATTCATTTACAGTATCGTTTATATCATTATCACACGATGTCAAAAATGTTAAGCTTACTAAAATTAAAAATATTGCAAATGATTTTATTCTCATTTCATTTCCTCATTAATTATTGTTCTATAAATGTAAGGCGGGTATTTTAAGTTTATTGGAGTTCTATAATTTCAAAAATATCAAGATTAATAGGTTTTTTAATATCTACATCATGATATGAATATACATAAATTAAATCCATATATGAATTTAAATAATGGATATAATAATCCTTTTCCAGTTTTAATGCTTTAAAAAGCTCACAATTTCCATTCTCCGACAATTTATATATTTCATTATGATAGAGAAAACTAAAATATATATCACCGTTTATTACAGTATAATCCGCAACATTTAAAGGACTTAGTTCGTTGCCGTATAATTCAGATAAAACATCATAATCTTTCATTATATATTCTTTGTGCTCTTTCGTTAATAAATCAATTATATGAAAATTCTTTAAATGATCAAAGTAATAATATTTATCATTTTTTATATAACCAAACACTGCCTTAAATGGTGAATCTTTTAATAATATATCTTTTTCACTATTTATCGGGTCATATAAGTAAATTTCAAAGTTTTCTTCGTTTTCGTTCCATTTTGATTTTAAAAAATTATCTTTATAAGTTACCGAATAGCAATCTTCCTCATTCATTTTATAACTTTGACCATTATTGTCAAGTAAATAAAAAACAGATGACATATTAATATTACCATTATTACCAGTTCTTTCTACTAGACTATATAATATTCCTTGCTTAGTAACCCTAAACCAATTTACTGATTTGTCAAAAACGTATATTAATTCGTTAGTATTAAAATTTAATTTATAAATCTTACCCCTTGTTGTATATCCTTTTAAGGATTGACTGCCGATATTATCAGACAAGCAAAAATATAGCTCATCATTAACACATTGCAGCCATGATACGGCTCTTTCCATAAGTACTGTTTCAACTCCGCCGCTTTTCATACATAGAAAGTTATCATTATCACTGATATAAAAAAGCAAGTCTTTTTCTAAGCTGAAGCATAATAAGTTGTTATCAGATCCCTTTTTATTATTATCCTCAAACATATTTAAATCATTAAAATAATCTTTGTATGTATTTGATTTAATGTATTCATCAAAAGAAATCTCTGATTTATTTGATTCAATTGTATTTGAGTCATTATAACTGCATGACGAAAACAAAGCTAATATAAAAGATATAATTATAAAATTAAAAAAAATATTTATATTTTTCATATCATTACCTTTTCATAAAAATTAATTATTGTTTTGAATTCAAAGATAATACTAAATCATATGATATTATAAATATACCATACTATTTTATAAATTGTAAATAGGCGAATATTACAAAAAATAACAAATATTTTGTCTAATATTTATAAGCTAATTAAAATATATGGCCGAATTATTAATAAAAAAACACCTTATCGAACAAGTCGTCGATAAGGTGTAATTCGTTTATACACACCGACGACCAAGAGAGCTAACTCTTGCCGCCGATTAAAATTAAAAGGCTGACAAAAATTAACTCTTATTGGTTGTGGTGGTTGTAAAGTTAAAATTTTTCATAACAATCTCCATAGATAGTTTATAGCCTTATACTAACATAAAAATTATCAATTGTCAATTACTTTTTTCTTTTTTTGAATGCAATTACTGCCGCTCCCGAAATAACCGCAGGTATAATCATCATAACAACACCTGTGCTTGGATTACCCTCTACAATATCTAAGTCGAGGATTTTAACCTCTGTGGGATAATGTCCTGGCTTTGTTACAACAACTCTTATCTGGCACGATTCTTCAAGTATAATCGGCTGGTCATAAGTAGTGCTCGAAGGGTCGGGATTTGAGCCGTCTATCGTGTAATAAATAGTCGCACCCTTTGTTGGTGAGGTTATTATTAGCTTGGTGCCCTTAGGGTATACGCCGCTTTTTATATTCATTACGGGGTCTCTTACAACATAGGACATTGTAATATTAGTATCAGATGACAGAAAATCAATCGTAAACGCATTAAGCATAGGCTTTACAGGCTTGCCGTCAACGTAGAGAACCATGTCCTCGATATTAAAGCCCTCTGGGCAGTTTACAGTGAACTGTATCGGCTTTCCAACCTCAATATCGTTCGGGTCTGTCAAGATATTAATAGCTTCAAGGTCAGCAGTAGGGATATGGGTTAGGGCCTTAAGCTTCTTTTTAGCAAGCTTATTCTTATCCTCCTCTGTGACAGTGGGTGCTTTTGTTGTTTTTGCGGTAGTGGTTTTCTCTGTTGTCACAGCTGTAGTCGTTGTTGTGGTGGTTTCAGGAGCTGGCGTTGATATTGTGTTTGAGGGAGGGGGTGTTCCTGTGCCACCGCTAGGTTCTTGTGTATCTGGTATCTTTACAAATGTAACAGAAATTTTTGTATCGTCGTTAACACTACTAAACGTATACTTTTTGTTTTTAATAATTTTATCAAGCTCCTCACCAACTATCTCGGTACCATCTATAGACACTGTTTCTATTGAGTAACCCTCGTCTGGAGTAATGTCAACCGTGGTATCGGTGCCGAAGGTGATATTATTGTCAGTCGGTGTAATTGAACCGCCTTCTAAAGCTTCTGTTTCAACCGTGTATTTATTCGAGAAGGTAGCAGTTATCTTGCGATCGCCGCTTACATTTGCAAGCTTAAATTTGCCTGTTCTCTTAATCTCGGCAAGAGTATCAGCATCAACAGGAGTACCGTCTACCTCAACACCTGTAATTCTGTAGCCTGTATTCGGTGTAATGTCAACCGTGGTATCGGTG
>JAVBPL010000037.1:0-13972 GCA_031549645.1 Ruminiclostridium sp.
TGTTTATAGCAAAGCTAAGGATAAACCATACCGCTATCCAAAAAAGTACAGCAAGAATTTTTTTTAAAAGGTTCTTTTCTTTATTCAAGATAGAACGCATCATCGGGTAATTGTCCTCCTACAGATGCTGGATTATTTTCAAACAAGACACTTAAATAACCGCTGATATAAAGCTTCATATCGGCACCTGTTATGAGTGCGAGATTACAGTTAGGTATTGCTGTTTTCGCAATTCCCTCCGGCACTATATCATATCCGCCGACAAGTGCTGCCGCTGCATCAACATTTGTGTTGACATAATCTGTGCTTTCCTTGTATCTATCTAGGAACTTAGCAAATGCCTCTTTATTATTCTCGATAAACTCGCTTCTCACAATTGTCACACCAGTAACCAGCTTGCTGTCTGTGCTTACCTTATCCCATTCGTCAACAAGACTTAAGGCTGTCTTTAAATCAGGATTTGCTTTCTGCGCAACAGTAATATACGGCTGTGGCAGTATTGCAATCAGGCTTTTATCATTTTCGAGCATTGCCGCTACCTCGGCAGACTCGGATTTGTATTCGATTTCTAAATCCTTTTCGGGGTCGATACCGTTTTTCGTTAAAATATAGTTCAGTGAGTATTCGGGAGTGGTACCTTTACCAGTTGAGATAAGCTTTTTCCCCTTTAAATCCTCGATGGATTTTATACTGTCACCCGACTCAACCACATACAGAACGCCCATTGTGTTTATAGCCGCTACCTTAATTTTGCCCTCGGTTTTTTGATACAGCACCGCCGCAAGGTTACAGGGTACGTTTGCAATATCAATCTCGCCCTTAACTATTTGGGTTACAATTTCGTCTGCTGTACCGTAAATGCCTACATTGTACTCTGCATCTTTAAATTTGCCTGCTTCACTGTCACTCATCAGTTTAACCATACCCATCGTGGTTGGACCCTTGAGTGACGATATGTTGATTGATTTGGTCTCCACGGCAGAACTGCAAGCTGAAAGAAGCATTGCAGCCACTATACCTAGCGGTAATAATTTTATAATTTTTTTCATTCATATCCCCACTTTCTACACACAGGCGAACACTGTTCGCCCCTACTGAAATATCTTATCACTTTGTTATAAGTTTGTCAATATTACTGTTGCTTTTTAAAATTCTTATTGCGTTTAAAACGGCAAGAATTGTAACCCCAACATCAGCAAATACCGCCGCCCACATATTTGTAAGTCCCAGAACCGCAAGAACCTGCACTGCAAGCTTAACACCGATAGCGAAAATTATATTCTGCCACGCAATTCTCCTAGTATGGCGTGCTATATTAATAGCGCCAATAAGTCTGATAGGCTCATCATCCATAATCACCGCATCTGCCGCTTCAATCGCACTATCTGAACCAACACCGCCCATTGCAACCCCCACACTTGCCATTGTCAAAACGGGCGCATCATTTATGCCGTCACCCACAAACACGAGAGATTCATCTTTCTTGAGCTCGCCCATAAGTAAATCCAGCCTTGCACATTTATCCTGTGGTAGTAGCTCAGAATACACCTCGTCAATTCCGAGCCTTTCAGCAACCGAATGGGCTTTTTTACTATTATCACCTGTCAGCATCACAATTCGGTTTATTCCACTGCTTTTGAGTGCTTTTATTGTCGCCACACTCGTCTCTTTTAACTCATCGTCTAAAATAACAGCACCGCTGTATTTTCCGTCAATCGCTATATAAACCAGAGTTTCATCAAATGTCGGAGGAATTATTCCATGTCGCTGTAAAAGCCTATTATTACCCGCAAGAACGCTTTTACCCGCTAAGCTGACCTCTATTCCCTCACCCGCTATTTCTTTATAATCCTTTATCAACGAAGTATCAATCCCGTCCTTGTATGCATATCTAATCGCTTCTGAAATCGGATGGTTTGAATAATGCTCAGCATACGCCGCAATCTTGATAAGCTCTTCTTCTGTAATTCCCACAGCTTCGGCTTTGCTAACTGAAAAATGCCCTTTCGTAAGAGTACCTGTTTTATCAAATACAACTGTTTTTATGTTACAAAGCGCTTCGAAATAATTGCTGCCCTTAAGCAGCACGCCTTCTCTCGAGGCTTTGCCTATTCCGCTGAAATAGCTTAAAGGGATAGATACAACAAGCGCACAGGGGCAAGAAATAATAAGAAACAATAACCCCTTATACAGCCATGAACTAAAATCCAAACCAAACGCAATAGGTATAATTACACCTATAACAATAGCCATAAGTACGACAATCGGTGTATATATCTTCGAAAATTTTGTTATAAAGCTTTCGGTTTTCGATTTCTTGCCTTCGGCTTCCTCAATGAGCGTAAGTATTTTCGAAACCGTGGACTCACCATAGCTTTTTGTGACAGTTATCTCAAGAAGTCCGTTAATATTAATAGTCCCGCTCAGCACCTCGTCACCTAAAGAAACATCACGAGGGATACTTTCACCCGTAAGTGAGGATGTGTCAATACTTGATGTACCTTCAAGCACTGTACCATCTAAGGGTATGCGTTCTCCCGCCTTCACGACAATTATATCACCAACCCCAACCGCCTCGGGGGGTACATTAAAGACATCAGCACCATGCTTAACATTCGCAAAATCGGGACGTATATTCATCAGCTTACTGATAGACTTCCTCGATTTATTAACTGCAATGCTCTGGAACAGCTCTCCCACCTGATAAAAAAGCATTACCGCAAGAGCCTCGGGAAACTCTCCAATCGCAAAAGCTCCAATTGTTGCTATCGACATCAAAAAATTCTCATCAAACCAGTCTCCATGCAGAATATTTCTACCAGCAGTCAAGAGCACATCATAGCCTATAACAAGATAACCTATAATAAATACTGATAAAATCAGCGCAAACGGCAGTTCAAATATATCGAATATAATACCGCTCACTAAAAAAACTACGCCCGCTATTATCCGCATTATAACAGCTTTATGGCTATTTTCTTTAATAATATGTTCATGCTTCTTATACTCCTCGGGAATTACAACAGGTTCGATTTGCTTTATTATTTCGAAAATTTGATTTTCAAGTATCTTTTCATCGTGCTTATTATCAAAGCTTATAACAAGCTCCTTAGTTATAAAATTTAATACTGCGTTTGAAATTTCCGACAGCTCGCTTATCCTTGAGTTTATTTTCTCCGCACAGCTCGGGCAGTCTAAATTATTTAGTATATAACGTTTTTTTATGATATTATTTTCCATTATATATCTTTCCTCATATTTGATTATTTGAACAATCGTTCATATATTAAGGTAAATTTTTACTCCATTACATGCTCTAATGCGTTACTAAACACGGTGTTAACATGTTCATCGCTTAAAGTGTAATAAACAATTTTACCTACCTTTTCAAATTTAACAAGTCCTGCCTGACGCAAAACCCGCAACTGATGCGAAATCGCCGACACCGACATTTGAAGCAGTGCTGCAATATCACAAACACACATTTTTGAATGACTTAAGGAGTATAAAATTTTAATTCGCGTCTCGTCGCTGATAGCTTTAAAAAATAAAGATAGCCTCTCAAACTCCTCCGCTTTAAGCATCTGTTCACTGACAGCCTTAATAACATCGTCATGAATTACATTTGATTGACATAAAAAATCGTTATTCCCGTTGTTCATTTTCTGCCTCACTTGAATATTTGCTCAATTGTTCATTTGTATTATAGCACTATTTCTAAATCTTGTCAACCCTTAAAATAAAGCAAGATTTTCGAAAAAATGCTTGCATTAATATTGCCGATATGATATAATATATAAGCTGTCACTAAGTCTTTAGAGTTTGTATTAGGCACACAAGCAAGGCATATAAAGCTGCTTTGAAATGTGCGGTAACAGTACTTTATTTTGGGCTATAGCCAAGCGGTAAGGCAACAGACTTTGACTCTGTCATCCCGATGGTTCGAATCCATCTAGCCCAACCAAAACATTATTCGAACCATTGGGTTCTGAATCCATCTAGCCCAACCAAAACGAATACAATCCGAACACATTACCTTTATATTCATTGGTGAGATGTTCGGGTGCATAATAGCCAGAGAATAATCTCTGGCTATTATTGTTTTAGTAAACGAAGCAGGAATTTTAAATCCTGCTTCGTTTTTTTGATGCATTTAATAATTCATCTAATTGGTCATAGTACTGCATTAGGACTTGACCTTTTTTCATCAGGAGATAGGAGCCTATGTCGTACTCTGAATAAACATCGCTGTGACTTGTGTGATAAGCTATAATGACTGTATCATCTAGCTTTCGGATTGCTTTTGCTGTTTCTATGCCGTTTAATGTCTTCATCTCTATATCAAGAATAATTATATCATATTTGCCTGAGGAAAAACCAAATAGCAAATCCTCGCCGCTTATAAACTCATCTACCTCGATATCCATTTTTTTCTTCTCGAAAAAGTCATCAAGTATTATGTGAAGCCCGGAAAGAAACATTTCCATATCATCGCAAATCGCAATTTTCATTAAAATCCCCTATCGCACTGCCTGAACACTCTAGTGCCATGATTACTTTTTTATATTTTGTTTTTATATACTATTTTATTTTAGCGAATTATTCGCTAAAATAAAATAGTATTCATTCGGGTAATATATAATAAATACAGTTAAATGATTATTGCATTATCAATATCAAAACTCAATTAATATAAGGAAAGGGTTGCATTGATTGTTTAGTTGATAACGACATATAAATTTATACATATACTATTCTAGCGTATTATCGGGAAATTGTCAATAGCGAATTTCCCGCTAGAACGGGGCAGATTTGATGAGGTGATGTGATGTATCCTAGAATACGCAATTTACGTGAGGATAAAGACTTAACACAGACACAGATGGCTATGATTTTGCATTGTAGTCAGAGGGTTTACAGCAATTACGAGAGAGGCGATATCGATATCCCCACTGAAATTCTTATTAAGCTTTCGGACTTTCATAGTGTGTCTGTCGATTATATTCTTGGGGTATCAGACTGCAAAAAAATAAAGAGATAACGGAGAGCATGCTCTCCTTTTTTTATGCAAAAAACCCCAAAAACATAAGGTTTTCGGGGCTTTTAATTGATAAACGATTATCTCTTTGAGAACTGTGGTGCACGACGTGCTGCCTTGAGACCGTACTTCTTACGTTCTTTCATTCTCGGGTCACGAGTAAGGAAGCCCGCCTTTTTGAGAACTGGTCTTAACTCCTCGCTATACTGAAGTAATGCTCTAGAAAGACCATGGCGGATTGCGCCTGCTTGACCTGTAACACCGCCGCCGCTTACTGTACAGATTATGTCAAACTTCTCAACAGTACCTGTCAATGCGAGTGGCTGACGTGTAATTAGCTTAAGTGTATCAAGTCCGAAATAGTCCTCAATATCACGATTGTTTATTGTAATCTTACCGCTGCCGGGGTAAACTCTTACTCTGGCAACCGAGTGCTTTCTTCTGCCTGTACCATAATAGTATGGTTTTGATTCGTACATTCTTACCCCTCCTTAAAACTTGAATTCTTCAGGCAGCTGAGCCTGATTTTTGTGTTCTGGTCCTCTGTAAACACGAAGTCTCGTTAAAGACTTGCGTCCGATTACTGTATCGGGAAGCATACCCTTAACTGCAAGCATCATAGCTTTTTCGGGCTTTTCCGCCATTAACTTATCGTATCTTACTTCCTTCAGGTGGCCAATCCAGCCTGTGTGCCATCTGTAAAACTTCTGCTCTGCCTTCTTACCAGTTAAAACAGCCTTTTCACAGTTGATTACGATAATGTGGTCGCCACAGTCGCAATGAGGTGCGAAGGTTGGCTTATGCTTACCACGAAGCATCAGTGCAGCCTGTGTAGCCACGCGTCCGAGCGGCTTGCCTGCTGCATCTAAAATATACCATTTACGTTGAACTTCTTCTACTTTTGGCATATATGTCGACATATCATTTCCTCCTAATTTTTTATTGTCAAGTGAAATTCTCCTGACGTGACAAGGAATATTATACAAAATATGGTGGAGCTTGTCAATAGCTTTTTCAAATAAATTTAATATATATTGTCAAATCTCTCTTTTTCTCTCGTTTATGCGTGGTATCTCTTTATTTCTCGTTTGCTATTTCACATTTTTTATTATCGTTAAATACACCTAAAATATTTATTGTAAGCTTTATTTTTTGTAATATTTCTCAATTTTGTAATGAAAACAACATATTCTGTTCACATTTAACATATATAATATAGCTATAAATTAAGCGAAGCATCCTTCTCGTGAAGGTATTGCGGGCGGGAAGCTTCGCATCTACACAAAATGCAGTTGTCCAGCAATTGCTTCAAATACTTTTCATTTTTACCTCACGAAGAACACCGCCGACTATTTCGGCGGTGTTTTTCATTATTACTTACTATATTAACGGCTTTTCCCAAGTTTTTGGAATTTCAAAGCCAAACATTTTTGCTACTGTCGGAGCAACGTTTGCAAGCCCGAAATCATCACCCTTAGATATTTCGAATTTCTTCTCTTTATCGTAAATGATGAATGGAACTTTATTAAGCGAATGGGCAGTTCTTATAGAGATATTGCCCTTTTTATCCTTCTCAAGCATTTCATCGGCATTTCCGTGGTCTGCCGTGATTACTAACGTAACGCCCATTTTATCGCACACTGGAATAAGTCTTGCAAGAGCAAGGTCAACACCCTCAACACCCACTCTTGTGGCATCAAGACTGCCAGTATGACCTACCATATCGCCGTTCGGGAAGTTGCAACGAATGAAGTCGTACTTACCGCTCACGAGAACGCTGATTAAATCATCGGTAATTTCAGCCGATTTCATCCATGGACGCTGGTCGAAGCTTACATTATCAGAAGGGATTTCCTTGAAGGTTTCAAGCTCCTCGCTGGTTTTCCCGCTCTTGTTTCCGTTCCAGAAGTAAGTAACGTGACCATACTTCTGGGTTTCGCTTACTGCATATTGATTTAAGCCCTTGGAAACTAGCAGTTCTGAAAGCGTGTTCTGAATTTCGGGGGGATTAACGAGGAAACGCCTTGGTAGCTGTAAATCTCCGTCATACTGGAGCATTCCTGCATAGCAGATATTAGGTCTTTGCCCTCTGTCAAAATACTTGAACTCCTCATCGTCAAATGCCATTGAGATTTCAATAGCACGGTCTCCTCTGAAGTTAAAGAATATCAAGCTGTCGTTATCGATAATTTTCCCGATAGGAGAGCCATTTTCTGCAATTACGAATGCTGGTAAATCCTGGTCAATTATTCCTGCATTTTCGTTTCTATACGTTTCAACAGCTTCTGTCGCTGTGGCAAATGCCCTTCCCTCGCCTAAAACGTGGGTTTTCCAGCCTCTTTCAACCATTGCCCAGTCTGCCTGATAACGGTCCATTGTCACCTTCATACGTCCGCCGCCCGAAGCAATGCGACCGTCAAAGGTTGCGTCATTAAGCTCGTTCAGAACATCATCCAGTCCCGAAATATATTCGAGTGCAGAGGTCGCAGGCACATCACGTCCGTCAAGAAGGACATGAACTCTTGCCTTACCTACCCCCGACTTTTTTGCGTTACGAAGCATGCTGTAAACATGCTCGACATTTGAATGTACATTACCATCAGACAGAAGTCCCATTAAGTGCAGGGTACTGTTATTCTTTTTAACATTATCTATAATTTGATTCCAGGCTTCCGAATTAAAAAGCTTGCCGCTCGCAATCGATTCGTTTACAAGCTTGGCACCCTGTGAGTAGATTTGACCGCAGCCTAGTGCGTTGTGTCCAACCTCACTGTTTCCCATATCATCGTCAGACGGCAGTCCTACCGCTGTACCATGCGCCTTAAGTCTGGTATTCGGGTATTCCTTTAAAAGCATATCGAGCGTGGGAGTGTTTGCGAGGGTTACCGCGTCTCCGAGACCTGTTTCAGAGAAACCGATACCGTCCATTACCACCAATAAAATAGGTTTAACTTTACTCATTTTTACTTACCCCTTGCTTGCAGCATTGATAATTACTGCGAAATCAGATGCTTTAAGCGATGCACCACCAATTAAGCCGCCGTCTACATTCACTTTTGCAACAAGCTCCTCAGCATTTGCAGCGTTCATTGAGCCGCCGTACTGAATTGTAACAGCCTCGGCAACGTCTTTCCCGTACATTGCTGCAAGTCTGTCTCTGATAAGCTTGCAAGCTTCGTCAGCCTGCTCCGAGGTAGCGGTTTTACCTGTGCCTATTGCCCAAACAGGCTCGTAAGCAATGATGATTTTTTTAACATCTGAAGCGGGAATATCGTATAAATCAAGCTTAATCTGACGTGATACAACCTCCTCGGTTATATTTGTTTCTCTTTCCCATAAAAGCTCGCCTACGCAAACAATCGGGATAAGTCCAGCTTTTAAAGCTGCTTTGGTACGCTTATTTACTGTCTCATCTGTTTCGCCGAAGTACTGTCTGCGTTCGGAATGTCCGATTACGACATATTCTACGCCGACCTCCTTGAGCATATCTGCGGAAATTTCGCCTGTAAATGCACCCGATGCTTCAAAATGCACATTCTGAGCACCAACCTTTATATTTGTGCCCTTTGCGGCTGAAATCACTGTTTCTAAATTAGTGAAGGGTACGCAAACCACTACATCGCAGGCTGCGTCCTTTGCAAGGGGGATAAGCTCCTCGATAAGAGCCTTAGCTTCAGGTCTTGTTTTGTTCATTTTCCAGTTGCCGGCAATAACTGCCTTTCGTGTACTTTTGTTCATTTCGATACCTTTTCCTTTCAGAGCCGATACGCGTGATTTTTCTCGTTTGAGCGTGTATCGGCGGGTTTGTAAACTTTTATAAAAAAGTTTTCAAACTATTCTTCTTCTGCTTAAAATAAGGCAGGCATTTCGCCTGCCTCATATTTTTATTTATCTTGTATAACTTCAATTCCAGGGAGAACCTTACCCTCGAGATATTCGAGCGATGCTCCGCCGCCTGTTGAAATATGTGACATTTTATCTGCAAAGCCTAGCTGTACTACCGCCGCAGCACTGTCACCGCCGCCGATAACGGTTGTAGCGTCAGTTGTGTCAGCGAGAGCCTGTGCTACTGCAATGGTGCCCTTTGCAAGAACAGGATTTTCGAACACGCCCATAGGTCCGTTCCAAACAACAGTTTTAGCACTCTTGATAGCTGCTGCAAAGGCTTCTCTTGTCTTTTCGCCTATGTCTAGTCCCATCTTATCATGAGGAATTCTGGTGGAGTCAACTGTTTCAATCTCAATCGGTGCATCGATAGGATTTGGGAAATCTGCTGTGATTACTGTATCTACAGGGAGAAGAAGCTGTTTGCCAAGCTTCTTTGCTTTAGCAATCATTTCCTTGCAGTAATCAAGCTTTTCGTCGTCAACGAGTGACGTACCAACCTCATAGCCCTTAGCCTTGATAAAGGTGTAAGCCATACCGCCGCCTATAATGAGTGTATCGCATTTTTCGAGTAAATTTGAAATAACATTAAGCTTGTCCGCAACCTTTGCGCCACCTAGAATAGCTACAAAAGGACGAACTGGGCTTTCAACTGCGTTACCGAGGAATTCGATTTCTTTATTCATAAGGTAGCCGACAGCGGTTTCCTTCACAAATTCGGTCACGCCTGCGGTTGAACAATGTGCACGGTGAGCCGAGCCAAACGCATCATCAACATAAGCATCGCAAATTGAAGCAAGCTCCTTGCTGAAAGCTTCGCCGTTTTTGGTCTCTTCTGCACGGAAGCGTGTGTTTTCGAGGATTACCACGTCACCGTCGTTCATTTCGTTTATAGCCTTCTTTGCGTTATCGCCGACAACATTATCGTCCTTTGCAAATACAACCTTGCTGCCTAGAAGCTGTGCAAGTCTTTCTGCAACGGGAGCCATCGAGAACTTATCCTCTGGACCGTTTTTCGGTTTGCCGAGGTGAGAGCAAAGTATAACCTTTGCGCCGTTTTCGATAAGCTTATTGATTGTGGGGAGAGCCGCAACTATACGGTTATCGTTTGTGATTACGCCTTCCTTTAACGGTACATTGAAGTCGCAACGAACTAGTACGCGTTTGCCTTTAACATTCAAGTCTTCTACATTTTTTTTGTTCAGTTTACTCATTTTGCATTACCTTCCTGTTATTTTCCTGTTATTTTTTTAACCTATTCTTATATTCTACCATTTTTTGTCTGTAATATCAATAGCTAAATCAAAAAATCTCTATAAAATACCATTTTCGGCAATCCATTCAATTATAAAATCAAATCGCTCCTTGGTCAAGGCATGTTCCCCCGAATATCGCATATGCCGCAGATTATTGGCGGCATTATAGCTTCTATATTTGACTTCACCCTGCTTTACAATAAAAGCAGCATCTCTCGAATATTTATCATTATCAGCAGAAACAATTAGTAATTTTCGTGGTGCAATCAGGCACACTAAATCGTGTATATCATAACGCGGATAGAAATTCGGAATTACGCTTGCCATCTCTATTCCTACATTATTCAGCATCCGATTTTTATATGTGCAGGCACTTCCGCTTGCACAGGAGAAGCGTATGCGTTCATCAAGTGCCGACAAGAAAAGTGTAGTGCTCCCGCCATACGAATGACCAAGCGCACCGATTTTACTTTTATCAACGAAATCCAGATTTGAAAGCAGGGTAATGCAGTTGATGGCATCTGAAAGAACCTTTCTCATCAGATTATCGCCTCTCAAAGTGCGATAACAAAGCTCATTATAATGCTGTAAAAAGTCATTATCATCAGGCAACGGTGTAATACCATGTCCGTTTGTTCGCCTTTCCTCGAAGCAAATTGAATCGGGAGCAAGCACAACAAACCCTTTCTTCGCTAAAGCAGGTCCGAAGGCTTGCAGAGGGTTTCCAGCCAAACCGCAGACCTCACTCTTTCCGAAATGTCTTTCGCTGTTATGCTGATGATTTATCAAGACGGCTGGGCTGTTACCGATAACATTGGGAATAAGCAGATAGGCTATAACCTTATCATGGCACGAAATAAATTCGATGTGCTGTCTGGTATAACCGTCCTCTTTCGAGATAGCTAATATTTTATAGTCAATGTTTTCAAGTAAATCACTTGACTTTATTCCGATTATCTTTGTGATTTCATTTCGTAAATTTAACATATAATAACCAACTAAATTCTAAAATTGGCATAACATCACCCTTTATGAATGTGTTATGCCATTTATTATTTTTATCGTCTGGGTTTTCCTCTTACAATAACGCCGAAGAATTTCGTTCCTGCATTTGAGGTTACTACGCCTCCTGAAAATCCCGTCATTGCAGGCGGCAGACCTGTCATTTTGGTATAGTTTTTTATAAATGTATCTTCAAGCTCTTTGCAGGTCGTACCTAAAAACAACCAAGGCGTTTCTGGCACCGCACGGGAAAAGCAGTGATTTGCGATATCCTCAATCGCTTGCTTTTCACCTCTTGATTTTTTAACCACAGCACTTACATCATCAATAAGCGAGATTACAGGCTTAAGCCCCATAAGCTCACCCAAAAAAGCCGACGCTGCACTAATTCTGCCAGATTTCTTCATGTGCCTTAAATCAAAACCCACTATGTAAATTTCACAGCAGTTGAACCAGTCTGTTAAGAACGCAACCACGCTTGAAACTGTCTGTCCTGCATTAATTTTCTTTACAGCTTCAATTAAAGGATAACCATAAGCCAGTGAATATGCATGACTGTCTATGATGTGAAGCTTCATTTTACCGATTTTACCCTCTAGGTTTTCCTTCGCAATCAACGCATTGGCATAGGTTTGCGAGCCACCCGAGTTTATCAGCACTACGATTACATCCTCAAAGCCCTCCTCGTAACACTGAGTAAACTTTTCCTCAAAGCGGAGCACCGTTATCTGCGAGGTTTTAGGAATTGTTGCAGAATTGTTCGCCAAATCGTAAAATTCCTGCGGCGTAAAATCTATACGCTCCCAGTAATCCTGCTCGTCAATAAGTATATTAAAAGGCATTATATCAATTTTATACAGTGCTTCGTTCTCTTTCGAAATATCACAGCCACTGTCGGTTATAAACTTCACCCTGCTCTTAGCTTTGTTCATAAGCAATATCCTCCCAGTTATATTTAGTCAGCCTTCCAAGATTTTGGAGGCTCGGATAATCCCACTGCCTTAACACCTCGTAAACGCCTATCGCTACACTATTTGACAGATTTAGGCTTCTCGCATCATCTACCATCGGTATTCTGACCGAATGGTCTTTATTCTTATATAAAAGCTCCTCAGGAAGTCCCTTATCCTCTCTGCCGAAAACTAGATATGAGTTGTCGGGAAATTCGACCTCTGAATGAGTACTTGGCGCCTTAGTCGTGAAATAAAAATAGGCTGCTTTGTCTGATGTTTTTATAAAAAAATCCTCAAGGCTGTCATAATATGTTATATCGAGTAAATGCCAATAATCAAGCCCTGCCCGCTTAAGCTTTCGGTCGTCTATTGTAAACCCCATAGGACGCACTAAATGCAGTCGTGCTCCCGTCGCCGCACAGGTCCTTGCTATGTTGCCAGTATTCTGCGGAATTTGCGGTTCTACCAGCACTATGTTAAGCTGCATGTTGATTACTCCCTATATAAAGTCAAAATAAATTATAGCATAAAATATGGCTAAATTCAACCCCTCGGGTTGATATAAAATTATCAAATCAATAAAAATTTACATTTTATACTTTATTTTGTATAGCAAATATGGTATAATTATGTGGTTATATATAATTATAATGCGAAAGAGGACATATGGACTTAGAAAAAGTATTTGATGAATACTATGATAAAATATACAGCTTTATATACATAAGAGTCAGAGATATTAATACAGCCGAGGATTTAACCTCCGATGTATTTTTAAAGGTTGTCGAGAAAATTAAAAGCTACGACACTAGCAAAGGTGCTTTCTCAACCTGGATTTTCACAATAGCCTTGAATGAAGTCCGAAGCCATTTCAGAAAAACAAGCGGCTTTACAGAAACCGATTATGACTTTGAGGAAGCTGAATCAGAGCAAAAAAATCCTGAGGAGCAGGTTTTATTTAAAGAGGACTGTAAAAGCCTAAAAGATGCGATAAATAGCCTCGACACCACAAGTCAAAACATTATTTTATTAAAATACTACGGCGACCTTTCTAATAAAAAAATCGCAGAGCTGCTAAATATAAGCGAAACAAATGTAAGCACATTATTATCTCGCAGAATAAAATCGTTAAAGAAATTTATGGAAAATATTATATAAAGGGAGAAGTACTAAATGATTTATGCAAACGGTGTCTCAAAACGTTATGGAAAATTTCTCGCAAATGACAACATAACCTTGAACGTTAATTCTGGCGAGCTTCTTGTTCTGCTCGGTCCAAACGGAGCGGGAAAATCCACTCTTATCAAATGTATATGCGGACTGCTCCGATTTGACGGCGAAATCACCATCAGCGGCTACAATAACCGTACAGCCGAGGCAAAAAAGATAATTGGTTATGTACCCGAATTCCCTGCCTTGTACCCAATGCTTACGGTTTATGAGCATCTCGAATTTATCGCAAAGGCGTACCGTCTCGAAAACTGGCAGGAATACGCCGAGGAGCTGCTCGAAAGGTTTGAATTATCAGATAAGAAAACCAAGCTAGGCAAAGAGCTTTCAAAGGGCATGCAGCAAAAGGTAAGTGTCTGCTGTGCCGTTCTGCCAAAGCCTAAGGCGATTATATTAGATGAACCCCTGGTGGGACTTGACCCTCATGGTATTCGAGAGATAAAAACTCTGATAAACACTCTTAAAAATCAAGGTGTAGCCATAATTATCAGCACCCACATGATAGACAGTATCGAGGAAAACTGGGACACCACCTGTATCATGAAGGAGGGTAAAATTGCTTCACTTTGCCGCCGTGATGAGCTTACCGAGAACTCCTCACTTGAAAG
>JAVBPL010000049.1:0-7736 GCA_031549645.1 Ruminiclostridium sp.
AAAAACAATAAAATTAAACGATAGCTCTATTATAAATAAAATTTTCGGAGACTTTGATTTCAATTTACTGCTTCTCCAAAAGTCCTTTGGGGTAAGGATATTCAACCGCAATGATGAAATCAAGATAAGCGGTGAAGAAAATAATATTAATCGAACTGAACAGGCGATTATCAGTATGATAAAGCTGATAGAAAAGAACGAGCCTATTACAGAGCAGACCGTGAGATATATTATCTCAGTGGCAAGCGACGGAAAAGACGAGGAGCTTAATGGTATAGAAAAGCTTGCATCGGATACAGTGTGTATAAGCTTTACTGGAAAACCGGTAAAGCCTAAAACTGTTGGTCAAAAAAAATATGTAGACAGCATTAAAAAAAATACGATAACCTTTGGTGTTGGACCTGCGGGTACTGGTAAAACCTATCTTGCGGTTGCGCTTGCTGTGAGAGCATTTAAGGCTCACGAGGTTCAGCGTATAATCCTGACACGTCCTGCTGTTGAGGCAGGGGAAAAGTTGGGTTTTCTTCCTGGAGATTTGCAAAATAAAGTTGACCCATATCTTAGGCCATTATATGATGCACTTTTCGAAATGATGGGTTCAGAAAATTTTCAGCGTAATATGGAGCGTGGGTTAATCGAGGTAGCACCGCTTGCATATATGAGAGGACGGACACTTGACGAGAGCTATATTATCCTCGACGAAGCGCAGAACACCACTCCTGAGCAGATGAAGATGTTTTTAACGAGACTTGGATTTAATAGTAAAATGGTGATTACTGGCGATATAACACAGATAGACCTACCTGACCAAAGAAGGTCAGGTCTTGTCGAGGCCGCTAAAATACTCAAAAATACCGATGATATAGCAATTTGTAGATTTACAGAAAAGGATGTAGTAAGGCATAAGCTTGTACAGGATATAGTAAAGGCTTACGAAAAATACAATGAGGAAATTCAAAAGAAATTTGACAACGCCAGAAGAAATAGAAGAGAAAAGGAAACAAAGTAAGATGCCTAAAATTAAGCTATTTTTCAACAACAAGGCGAAAATCGACATTAAAACAAAAAATCTGATAAAAAAAGCTTGCGGAGCCGTTTTAGTTGAGGAAAATTATGTTGAAAATGTTGAAATTTCCGTTACTTTAACCGATAATCGGGAAATTAGAAGTATTAACCGTGAGTATAGAAATAAAGATTATGCCACAGATGTGTTGTCGTTTCCGATGGGGGATAAAAATTACGATACAGGCTGTATTATGCTCGGTGATATCGTAATAAGCGTCGAGAGAGCAAATGAACAAGCAAACGAATATGGACATAGTCTTGAACGGGAAATCGCATTTTTAACCATACATTCAATGCTTCATCTGCTAGGCTACGATCATGAGGAAAACGAAGAAGATGAAGCAGTTATGAGAGAAAAACAAACAAGACTTCTAAACACAATAGGACTGGAAATCTAAATGGATAATAAAAATGGTGTTCTGGACAGGTTGTATAATTTAAGAAAGAGCTTTGTTTATGCCGCAACTGGTATTGCTTTTTGCATAAAATACGAAAAAAATATGCGTATACATATCGTAATGACAGCGTATGTGCTATTCTTTTCGCAGTTCTACGATTTAAGCCGTGCCGAGTTTATTATACTAATACTGGTTTGCGCCCTAGTAATGGCTTTAGAGATGATAAATACTGCAATTGAGGTTGTTGTCGATAAAATATCGCCGAATTACAACACCCTTGCCAAAATATCGAAAGATGTAGCAGCAGGAGGCGTATTTGTAGCTTCGATAGCCGCCGCTGTGATTGGGTTAACACTGTTTATTGATATAGAGAAGATAAAACTGATATTTGAATTCTTCACCTCACAGCTATCAAATGCAGCTTTATTAATCGCATCGCTTATCTTAAGCATTGTTTTTATAGAAAGCGGAAAGAAACGTAAAACGAGAGGACAAGCTTTAAAGAAATGAAAAAAAGTATATTTATTGCTATAACTGGTAGGGCAAACGCAGGAAAATCCTCTTTAATGAACCTACTTGTTGGCGAAAAAATAGCAATTGTGAGTAGTAAGCCCCAGACTACCAGAACAAGAATAAACGGTGTATTAACTAAAGGAGATACACAGTTTGTGTTTGTTGATACACCAGGAATGCACAAGGCTCATAATAAGCTGTCAGAACACATGGTTAAGCATATCAGGACTAGCATTGCTGATGTTGATATGGCTGTTTTAATGATAGATGCAACAAAAAAAATATCCACAATTGAAACGGATTTGATTAATTCCTTCAAGGAATGTGGGTTAGATGCAATTTTATTAATAAATAAGGTCGATTTAGTAAAGGATAAAAGCAAGCTACTTCTCACTATTGATTCGTATAGCAAGCTTTATGATTTTAAGGCTATTATACCTATAAGTGTACAGAATAAGGTTAACACCGAAAATTTACTCTCTATATTTGAAGGCTATGCTGCCGAGGGCGAGCATTTTTTCCCGCCTGATATAGCAACCGACCAAAGTGAAAAAATCTGGTTGTCAGAAATAGTAAGAGAGAAGCTCTTAATAAATATGTTTGAGGAAATACCGCACGGTATTGCGGTAGAAATCGAAAGCCTAAACGAAACAAACACAAACAAGGGTGCACCTATTGTTGACATAGAGATAGCGATAATCTGTGAGAAGGATTCCCATAAGGGAATGATAATAGGGAAGCAAGGTGCAAACCTAAAAAAAATCGGCTCAATAGCAAGAGAAGAAATGGAAGCCTATTTTGAGAGTAAGGTAAACTTAAAGCTTTGGGTTAAGGTAAAAGAAAACTGGCGAAATCGTGAAAGCTTTATCATAGACTTGGGGTTAGGTTCGGAATAAAGATGCTTGTAACAGTTGACGGAATTGTAATAGGTAGCCGCAGTATTGGTGAAAACAGCTCGTATCTTGATATTCTCACAAACGATTTTGGGGTTATCGAGGTTACGGCGCATGGAATAAAGAAGCTTAATTCTAAGAATGCTGGCAGTACAGCTTTATTTTCTTATTCAACCTTTTGCTTAAGTAAAAACGGGCTTAAATATTCAATAAACAGCGCATCACCAAAATATAGCTTTCATAAGCTATCAGAGGATATTTTTTCATTTTCACTGGCTTTTTATTTTGCTGAGGTTATTAAGTATACCTCAGCCTCCGAACAGACCGCTAATGCGAACAATTCGGAGCTTAGGCTTCTTGCAATAACCTTGTATGAGCTTATTGAAAAAAAGGTTCCAGAGACACTTATTAAAGCAGTATTTGAACTTAGGCTTATGACTGTAATCGGCTTAATGCCTGATTTACGGATATGTGTTAATTGCTTCTGTTATGAGCATGAAGATTTTTATTTTATACTTGAGGACGGCATACTTATCTGCGATGATTGTTACTTTGATGCACATATATCACCCGAAAAGAATGTATTTCATATTAGCCCTAAGCTCCTGCACATTATGAGATATATATGCTATTCGCCTATTGATAAGCTGTATAAGTTTACGATAGGTGCCGATATAATTAGCGAAATCGCTGTATTATGCGAGAAATATGTGCTATATCATCTGGAGCGTAATTTTAAGACGCTGGATTATTATAAAAAATTATAGAAAATTACAAAAGGTGGTTATATGAACAAGGATTATAAAAAACTTGAACTGGACAAGGTTCTTTTCATGCTTTCTGAAGAAGCGTGGAGCGACCACGCAAAAGAAAAAATAATTGGTATCGAGCCCATTAATGATATTACCGATATAAGAACCGAAATTCGAAAAACCGATGATGCCTTTGTTTTATCGTCGAGGTTCGGGACACCCCGTTTTGTGCGAATAAAGAATATATGTGACAGTGCAAAACGTGCAGATAGCGGCTCAGCATTATCTCTTCGCGAGATGCTTGATATAAACATTGTGCTTAAGGAAACACAGTCGCTGGTTTCATGGTACTCACAGTGTTCGGGCATAGAGAACTCACTCGATGTATACTTTTCAAGCCTTGTATCAAATAAGTCCCTTGAAAATGAGATTGAAATGTCTATTGTTTCAGAGGAAGAGTTATCCGATAACGCAAGCCCTGAGCTTTCACGTATACGAAAATCAATCAATAAGCAGGGTTCTTATATCAGAGACCAATTAGACAAGCTGATAAAAAGCCAGTCAAAGCAGAAATATCTTCAGGAAACGCTGGTTACGATGCGTGACGGACGGTATGTTGTTCCAGTTAAAACTGAATATAAAAACGAAATCAGCGGTCTTGTACACGATACCTCGTCAAGCGGACAAACCCTCTTTATTGAGCCTATGAGCGTGGTTGAAGCCAACAACGAAATCCGTATGCTAAAAGGCAAGGAGCAGCTTGAAATTGAACGAATTATAAGAGAGCTTAGTGCCAAAATAGGAGAGTTTGCTGAACAACTTATTTATAATTACGAGACCATAATTGAGCTTGAGGTTTATTTTGCAAAATCCGCATTAGGTGTAAAAATGAAAGCGATTACACCCCAAATTGTTGATAGGCCTTATATTGAACTCAATAAAGCAAGACACCCCATCATCGACAAGGATAAGGTTGTGCCTATTTCGATTGTACTAGGTGCCGATTATAGCTGTTTAATCGTTACAGGTCCGAATACAGGCGGTAAAACGGTTGCCATAAAAACAGCAGGGCTTCTTACGCTTATGGCGATGTGTGGACTTATGATTCCGGCTTCCGACGGCAGTGTGATAGGTGTTTTTTCAAAGATACTTGTTGATATAGGTGATGAACAGAGCATCGAGCAAAATCTTTCCACTTTTTCTTCACACATGAACAATATAATTGAAATTCTTAAAACCGCTGATAAGAATACGCTTATTCTCCTTGATGAGCTTGGTTCGGGAACTGACCCGATTGAGGGAGCGGCACTTGCAGTATCGATTTTAACGACACTTAAGGACAAGGGCTGTCTTGTTATCGCGACGACACATTATCAAGAGGTAAAGATGTTTGCAATCGAGACAGATGGGGTTGAAAATGCGTGCTGTGAGTTTGATGTAAACACACTCCAGCCGACATATAAGATAATAATAGGAATACCAGGCAAGTCTAATGCCTTTGCTATCGCTAAAAGACTTGGCATGGGCGACGATATCATAGGTGAAGCCGAAAATCTCGTAAGCTCAGAAAATAAACGTTTTGAGGAAATAGTTGAAACCCTCGAAAAGACAAGAATAGAATTGGAAAACCTAAAATCCGAAACTGAAGTCGAAAACAGAAAATCTAAGGAATATAGAGAAAAACTCGAACAGCAGCTTCTTACCTCGGAAAAAAACAAGGAGAAAGAGCTTGCCGAAACAAGAAATCGAGCTAACGGCATAATAAACGAGGTACGTTTTATGGCGGATAGACTTATGGAGGAGCTTGAACAGCTACGCCGCGAAAAGGATAAAAACGATTTTTCTGAACGTGTAAAGGCATCAAGATCGAATTTTAACAAAACGCTTGACAAGATGTATGATACCGCAAATCCAGTTATGGAAAGGAAAAAGGAAAATTATAAACCACCCAGACCTTTTAAAATTTACGACAACGTGACTCTTGCGGATATAGATAAGCCTGGCACATTAATAACCACACCCGATAAGTCCGGAAACTGTATAGTACAGGTAGGTGTAATGAAAACCAAGACCAACACCTCAAACTTAAGGTTAATAGAAGAAAACCCCGAAAATAAAGTAAAAATCAATAATAAGCCACCGTCAACCAGAGGGCTTCAAAGCAACATGACACGAAAAGCCAGCATGGAGCTTGATATACGCGGAATGACCTCTGATGAGGGAATTATGGAGCTGGATAGATTTATTGATGCAAGCCTTATGGGTGGACTTCAATTAATCACGGTTATTCACGGTAAAGGAACAGGTGCACTAAGAATTGCCGTTCATCAGTTCCTAAAAGCACATAATCATGTTAAGAATTTCCGTCTCGGTGTATATGGCGAGGGTGAAGCGGGAGTTACAGTAATAGAATTAGGATAAGTTATAAGGAAAAGGAAGAAATGAAAAAAGTATTTAGTTTATTATTGGTTCTCGGTATTGTACTGGGTACAGCGTGCGAGAATAAAGCGGTAGAGCAATCTCAAGAAGGCGTTTCCGATGAGTCAAAAAGTATAGTTTCAGAAGAAACCGAAGCACTGGAAGTTGTTATCGACACACCTACTGATTATACAAAGATTATATCTGATATGAAGGTTGGTTGGAATTTAGGAAACACACTAGATGCTTACAGTAGTGGTGTGCCTAGTGAAACAGCATGGGGTAACAAAGTAGTTACCGCTGAATTTATGAAAAAAGTAAGTGAGGCAGGCTTTGGTACCGTTCGTATTCCCGTCTCTTATCTAAAAAAGATTGGCGAAGGACCTGATTATAAGGTTGATGAAGCGTGGCTTAACAGAGTTAGCGAAATAGTAGATTATACCTTAGATACAGGAATGTACGCAATTATCAACATTCATCATGACGGCAATCATGATGGCGCTGCATGGATTGATGTAACAGAAGATGACCAAACCGAGATTAGAGCAAGGTTTGAAGCCGTTTGGACACAAATCGCCGAGCATTTTAAGGATTACGGTTACAAGCTGGTGTTTGAGTCTATGAACGAGATTTTAGAGCCAAATAACTATTCTGCTAATATAAATGAAAACATATACGAAAATATAAACACGTTAAATCAAATTTTTGTAGACACAGTACGCAGCTCAGGCTCCAGAAATGCTGAAAGATGGTTATTGGTACCTGGATATAACACAAATATTGATGCGACCAGAGTTGAAGCGGGTTTTGTTTTACCAAATGACACTGTAGAAAAAAAGCTTATGGTATCGGTGCATTATTACGATCCGTATGATATATGTCTAAATGAGTCTAAGAAAAACTTTAAATGGGGTAATGATGCCGCAAAGCCTTTTAAGTCAAGCTGGGGTAATGAGGATCATGCAGATGCCCAAATGGCAAAGCTGTTGGACGAATTCACCTCAAAGGGTATACCAGTTATTCTAGGTGAGTATGGAATTATTGACAAGACGTGGGTAGACGAGAATAGCACCGAGTATAGACGTTATTATCTTGAATATGTAACAAAAGCGGCTATTTCAAACGGTGTATTGCCTGTATACTGGGATAACGGGTATAACGGGAAGAATGGATTGGCACTATTTAATAGAAGCACAGGGGATATAATTTTTCCTACGTTAGTTGAAGCTATCATGAGAGGCGTGACAGGTGGAGATTATGAAATAGCAACACCTGATGTTCCTGACTGGGGATTATAAACCGATTTCAAATATTTATAGCGGAGTGGAGCTTAAATTCACTCCGCTAGATATTTTTTACTTGACAAATTTGAAGAAATGTGTTAATATCATTCTATTATGCGGCTGTGGTGAAATTGGCAGACACGCTGGATTTAGGTTCCAGTGTCGCAAGACATATGGGTTCAAGTCCCTTCAGCCGCACCAAAAAAGCGTACCCAATGAGCGACAGCGAGTTAGGGTACGCTTTTTTTGATATGTGGCTTGGACACTTGAAGCCATTAGGGTTACAAGTCCCTAGCACCTCGCTTCAGCGAGGTGCTTGATGCGACCAAAAAAGCGTATCCAATGAGCGACAGCGAGGTAGGGTACGCTTTTTTTGATATGTGGCTTGGACACTTGAAGCCATTAGGGTTAACA
>JAVBPL010000009.1:0-9553 GCA_031549645.1 Ruminiclostridium sp.
AGGCGCATAATTATGTCACAATTGCACATAAGCAAAAATCAATAGACAGATTAGAGGCTGAGCTTGTAAAGCCCGAAGCACCTCCTGATGAGCTGAAATTTAATTTCAGATGTAAAGATGGTTCGGGAAACGACGCGTTAAGTACTGAAAAACTGGCATTAACGCTCGGCGGAAAGCTGCTGTTTAAGGACGTTGATATTGAAATAAAGAGGCGGGAGCGAATATTTTTACTAGGTGCAAATGGTACAGGAAAAACCTCGCTTTTTAAAATAATCACTGGAAATTATCAGCCGAACCTCGGCAAGGTCCGCTTTGGCGCAAGGATAGAATTAGGCTACTACGACCAAATTCAAAACCACCTCGACGATGAAAAGACTGTTATAGACCAGATTTGGGATGTGTTCCCTAAGATGACACAAACCGAAATTAGAACTGCACTCGGGCAGTTTTTGTTTAAAAACGACGATGTTTTCAAGAAAACATCCATGCTTTCTGGCGGTGAGAAGGCTAGAATTTCGCTGCTTTTGCTTATGCTCAAGGGTTCGAATTTACTGCTCCTCGATGAGCCGACCAATCACCTCGATATCAGCTCACGGGAGGCCTTGGAGGGTGCTCTTTCAAGCTATCCAGGGACCTTATTTATCATCTCGCACGACAGATATTTAATAAATAAGCTAGCCGACAGAATTTACGAGCTTGATGAGGGCGGTGTTACGGAATATGCGGGAAATTATGATTATTATTTAAGCCGTAAGGAAAATAATGCGACCGAAGCCGTTAAAACGAGCGAGACTAAAAAACCCGACGGCAATGTAAACGAATATAAGCAAAAAAAAGAACGCGAAAGTGAGTTAAGACGGCTTGAGGGCAAGCTTTCTCGTCAGGAAAAGCTTATCGAGGAGTTGGAAGCGAAGCAGGCAGAGATTAATAATCAGCTTATTTTACCCGAAAATGCAGGCGATTATGAAAAAATAATGTCACTTACCGAAAAGCTCGGAGCGGTTAACGAACAGCTCGAAGCGACAACTGAGGAATGGGCGGTTTTGGCAGAGAGTGTTGAAAGATTTAAGTAAAACTAAACATATTTTAAGTAAATAGAAAGTAGTGGTTTACTAATTTAGTTGTTAATTAAACCAAAATATATGAACATATATTTTTTTACTCGTCATGTTGCACAACCGCAATATGTTGTTCTTGTCACAAAAGTGAAATCTATATCTTGAATTATCTTTAAATCCTCACAAAAATTTGTTACTAAATTTCATGGGGATTTCAATTTTTTTGGCTAAAATGTTTATAAAACAAAAACATTTGAAAAATATTTTATAAAACTTGACAGTTAACGCTATTTTTGTTATAATGTACTATGCTAGTGTAAACGTTATTATTGAATATGTAAACTCGGTTACTTAAAATATAGCTGTTACTAATAAGGGAATGGTGAAATGTCACAAATCTTAAAAGCTTCAAATATAACTAAACAGTTCATAATAGGCGACGGAAACACGGTTGATGCCCTGAAAGGTGTTAATATTGAGGCGAACGAAGGACAGTTAGTCGGACTTAAAGGCCGTTCGGGTTCAGGTAAGACCACGCTCCTTAATATTCTCGGGGCGTTAGACCGTCCCACAATCGGGGAGGTTTATTTCGGGGAAACCGAGCTTTGCAAATTGTCCGATATCAAGAGAGATAAAATCAGAAGGAAAGAAATGGCTTTTGTTTTCCAGTCGGTGGCGCTTATTTCAACAATGACCGCATACGAGAATGTTGAATTTGCACTTAGGCTTGCGGGAACACCGATGCTTGAACGGAGTAAAAGAGCAAAGGAATGTCTGGCACGAGTGGGACTTGAGAAGCGTATGCATCATCGCCCTGGCGAATTATCGGGCGGAGAGCAGCAGAGAGTGGCAATAGCACGGGCAATTTCACATAAGCCCAAGCTTATTTTTGCAGACGAGCCTACCGCCGAGCTTGACTCGGAAACGGGAATTGCGGTGGTAAAGCTGTTCAAGGACTTAACCAAGGAAGACAAAATGACCTTCGTAATGACAACGCACGACGAAACAATGATGGAGCTTGCTGACACCGTTTACATACTTGAGGACGGCGTAATAACAGCTTAAACATTATAAAGAAAGTTTGTGGTTAATATGCCGGAAAAGGTTCTGCTGCGTCCGCCAGAAAACATAATGGTGAGGTGTGATAACCTCGTAAAAATATACAAATCGGCGAACGTTGAGGTAATGGCACTTCAAGGACTGGATTTATCGGTGGAGCGAGGCGAGCTTATGGGTATTGTGGGTGCCTCGGGTTCGGGTAAATCTACCCTTTTAAATATGCTGGGCGGACTGGATAAGCCGTCTGCTGGCTCACTTTACGTTGACGGGCACGATATGCTGAAGTTCGATGACAAGGAGCTGGTGGATTATAAGCGTGATACTGTCGGCTTCGTCTGGCAGAACAATGCACGAAATTTAATTCCCTATCTCACGGCACTTCAGAATGTCGAGCTTCCGCTTTTGCTAACAAATTACGGAAAATCGGCACTTAAACGGCGGCAGAGAGCCACCGAGCTGCTAGAAGCGGTGGGGCTTGGTGCGAGGAAAAATTCCTCTCTTGGTATGCTTTCGGGCGGCGAACAGCAAAGGGTTGCGATTGCGATTGCACTCTCAAATTACCCGAAGCTGCTTTTAGCCGATGAACCCACGGGAGCAGTCGATACGAGAACAGCAAACATGATTTTAGAGGTTTTCCGAGAGATGAACAGGCAGATGGGAATTACTATTATAATAGTAACCCATGACACAAACCTCTCGAAATCCATAGGCAGAGTGGTTGCCATAAGAGACGGCAAAACCTCTTCAGAAATGCTTAGACGACAGGTGCGCTTAGAAGATATAATGAGCTTTGAGGAAATTTCGGCAATGTCTGCCCATCAGAGAGATGATGCCTTAAAGCAGGCGACGGAAACCGAGCATGAGGAGCTTGCAGTGCTTGACAAGGCAGGACGGCTTCAAGTTCCAAAAGAGTATTTGGCGGCACTAGGCATAAGGGGCGGTGATAAGGTACGGGTTGAGCTTGATAACGACCATGTATCAATTTATGCCAGAGAAAATGTCGGACAGGAACAAGAACACCAAAATAACAGCAATTAACATATTATCTTAATTAATTGGAGGGCTTGGCTTTGAGAAGTTTAGTTAATCAAAGGTTAAAGAACAGGATGTTATCGGCACTGCTTGCGGGTGCTGTATTTTCGTCTTTATTCACAGTAGGGATTAATGCCGAGACGGGGGAGACAGAAACTGCCTCGAACATAAATACCTCGCTTGTAGGTGAAATTGGCAGAGATAATTTTTACACTACATATATGAAAAAGCACGGAGATGCCGCAAAGCCAATGGAGGAAATTACCATTAATGCGGCGGATTATATTGATACAGATTTAGACCCCGATACGGGTAATGAACCTGTTTTGACAACTGGTACATATGAAAATGTAAGTGACTGCCTCGTCTGGCATAACAACGAGGGTATGGTTACCTACGAATTTGATGTGGCTACAACTGGACTTTATAACATTGAAGCCGTTTATCACCCTACCACAGAAACCGATTCTCTTACAGGCGAAACATCCAGTAACGTAGTTGAGATTGGAATTTTGCTCGATGGTGGATACCCCTTCCTTTCGGCAAAGACATTTTCACTCGACCGTTTATGGCAGGATGCTACCGCAATACGGAAGGACAGCAAGGACAACGACCTTCGTCCGAGACAGATTAAGTACGACAGATGGATGACCGAGCCTATTAAGGATAGAGAAGGTTTATTTAACGAGCCGTATTATTTTTATCTCGAGGCTGGACATCATACAATTACCGTAAGAGGTATAAAGGTTTTAACAGCTTTCAAGAGCTTTACCTTCAAGAATTATGAAACTCCTATAAGCTACGACGAAATTAAACCCACCGAGAGCCAGATTAACGACACCCCCGCACTCACCACCGATAACGAAATCGGAAGCAAGACGATTTTTCTCCAAGGTGAAAATTCGACTTATAAAACAGCTTCTACATTATACGCAACCTATGACAGAACGTCATATCTGATAAACCCCTCGCATCCGACAAAGCAGCGATTTAATACTGTCGGTGCAGATACCTGGAATAAGGCTACACAGGCGATTACATGGGACTTTAATGTACCGAACGACGGCTATTATCGCTTCTCGTTTATCGCAAGACAGAATAAGCTGAGAGGCTTTTTCACCAACAGAAAGGTTTACATAGACGGAGAGGTTCCTTGCGAGGAGCTATTGGCACAAACCTTCGGTTATGATGCAAAATGGTATCAGCAGACACTTATGGACGAGAACGGCGAGGATATTTACATATTCCTTAAAGCTGGAAAGCACTCCTTAACCCTTGAAGCCGTTCCTGGCGACATCGGCGAGGTAATGCAGAGGCTCGACGAAATTGTCTATACCTTGAACTACTATTACAGACGAATTTTGATGATTACGGGACCAAATCCCGACCAATATAACGACTACTTTGTAGACCGTGAAATACCTGAGCTGCTGGGCGTATTCCAAACAGCAGTAGACCAGCTCAGAGCTGAGAGAATTCGAATTGAGGAGCTCTCACAAAAAGCGGGTTCGGGTGCAAGCTCACTTGAAACCCTTGCGGTAATCCTTGAACGCTGTATTAAGAAGCCCGATGAAATCCCTCAGATGAAGCAGACTATTAAGGATAGTATTTCGGCTGTTTCGGCTTGGATGCGTGATTATCGTGACCAGCCGCTTGAGCTTGACTTTATCGAAATAGGCACTGTTCATGAAGAGCTTGCAAATGCAAAACCCAATTTCCTTGAGCAGTTTGTTTACAGCTTTAATGCTTTTATAGGCTCGTTCTTTGAGGATTACACGGTATTATCCGAGGGTGTAGCAAAGTCACTCAACGTTTGGGTTGCAAACGGACGTGACCAGGCAATTATCGTGAAAGAGCTGGTTGAGGGCGACTTCAACGTAAACAACACCTACGGAATTTCAGCAGCAATCAATCTGGTACAGGGTTCAATTCTTGAAGCAACGCTTGCGGGAAAAGGCCCCGATATCGCAGTCTTTATCGGCGGCGACTTCCCTATTCAGCTTGCTGCGAGAGACTTACTCGTTGATTTAACACAGTTTAAAGATTATGATCAGGTAATCGAGGAACGCTATACGGGGGACGTAACCACACTTTACAAATACCGAGACGGAATTTACGCACTGCCTGTTTCACAGAACTTCCCGATGCTGTTCTACCGCACGGATATTTATGAGGAGTTAGGTTTACAGCCTCCGAAAACCTGGGTTGAGTTTATCGACCAAATCCCAACCCTCCAGCGTTCGTATCTCTCGATGGGACTTTTACCGCCTAGTACTAATATTACAAGCTCGGTATTTGAGTCCTGCGACACCTTCGCAATGATGGTGCTTCAAACAGGAAATAACATCTATGTCGATGACCTCTCAAAAACTACCTACGATATGCAGGAGATAATCGATGTATTCACCACCTGGACTAAGTTCTATACTGTATACAGCTTTGACCAGGTATATGACCCCTTTACACGCTTCAGAACTGGTGAAATGCCGATAATGATACAGAACTACACATTCTACAATCAGCTTTCTGTTTCAGCACCTGAAATAAAGGGACTTTGGGACTTCATAGAGGTACCAGGAACCATAAGAGCCGACGGCACAATTTCACACGCTGCCAACAGCTCGTCCTCGGGGGCGATTATATTCAATAAGGTAGCCGACACTAATGCGGCGTGGTCGTTCATCAAGTGGTTTACTTCCACCGATGTACAGGCGCTCTACGGACAGACAATAGAGGCACTTATGGGACCGATGGGACGTTTCGACAGTGCTAACGTTCATGCGCTTGAACAGCTGCCGTGGTCTACAGCCGAGTTCGCAAAGATTTCAAATCAGATGAACCAAACTCGTGAAATACCGATTATACCAGCATCCTACGCAACCACAAGACACACCAAGAATGCCTTGCGTGCGGTTGTAAACGACAAATATTCACCACGCTACACGCTCATGACTTATAACCGTGACATAAATGCGGAAATTACACGCAAAAATAATGAGCTTGCAAGCTTCGAAAAATAATCATCTTTCATTTAATTTATTTAAAAAAGGGGGCATTTACTTGGCAAGAAGTGAAGTCGGGTATATCGAGGACAGTAAGTTCAAGTATACCTTGCGTGAAATGAAGAAAAATACCAGCGCATATCTGCTTTTGGCTCCTTTCTTCATTCTGTTTACAGTTTTTATGGTTATTCCTGTTATTATGTCGCTGCCAATGGGCTTTACAGATTTTAACATGGTGCAGCTTCCTCGTTTCATCGGCATGAATAACTTTTATGTTCTGTTTTTGGAGGACGAGGTTTTCTTAAAGGCTATCCAGAACACTCTAGTCTTTGCGATTGTTACGGGACCGCTCAGCTATATTTTATGCTTTTTACTGGCATGGTTTATAAACCAGCTTCCTGGCGTACTTAAGACGGTGTTTACATTTATTTTCTATGCACCTACACTTTCGGGCAGTATCTATACTACCTGGCAGTTAATCTTCTCGGGAGATACTTATGGTATCCTTAACTCTTATATGATAAATTTAGGCTTATCTAACGGTGCAAAGCAGTGGCTGACTGATGCGAATTATATCCTCGGCGTTGTTATTGTGGTTCAGCTCTGGATTTCGCTCGGCGCGGGCTTCCTTGCAATTCGTGCAGGACTTCAGGGTATTCCAGCTGACAGATATGAGGCTGGTGCTATCGAAGGAGTTAAAAATCGTGCACAGGAGCTTATTTACATCACCATTCCAGCAATGGGACCGCAGCTTCTCTTTGCAGCGGTTATGCAGATAGTGGCTTCCTTTACCGCGGGTGATATCGGACGTATGCTGACTGCCTTCCCCTCGACTGACTATGCGGCGCATACTATTATGACTCATGCCTTTGACTACGGTTCAATACGTTATGAAATGGGCTACGCTTCGGCAATATGCTTTGTGCTGTTCCTCGTTATGCTGCTTGCTAACTGGGGAATAAGGAAAATACTGGCACGTTTCCTTGACAGCTAAACAAATAACGATATTAACACATCAGAAAGGAACTTAATTCGTTTATGAGAATTAAAAAGAGGAAAAAATATAGCGGCTCGCTAGGCGGCGACATAGCGATATTTGCTTTATTATTTATAGTTGGTCTATTTATGCTTTTCCCTATATATTTGTCAGTTATTCAGTCACTGAAGCCTGTGGAGGAGCTGTTTATTTTCCCGCCTAAAATGTACCCCATGCACCCCACGACCCAGAACTTCAGCGACCTTATGTATGTTGCATCTAACCTTTGGGTGCCCTTTTCGAGATATGTATTTAACTCGGCTGTGGTAGCGATTTCAGTAACTGTGTTACAGCTCCTGTTCGCCTGCTCAGCGGCTTATGTTCTTGCAAAGGTAAACTTCCCAGGTAAAGCATTTTTAAATAAAGTAATTGAGATAGCACTACTTTTCACAAGCTCGGTGCTTTACATCATGCAGTATATCGTAATGGCAAAAATGGGAATGATTGATACATACCTCGCGATTACGCTTCCCTACATACCAAGCGCAATGGGATTATTCTTAATGAGACAGTTCATGGGACAAATCCCCGACAGCATGATAGAAGCCGCAAAGCTTGACGGCGCAAATCAGCTTAGAATATGCTGGCAGGTGGTTATGCCGAACGTTAAGCCTGCGTGGATTACACTTATAATCTTCGCCTTTAACGGAGCATGGCAGATTACCGGTTACGCATTTATTTACAACGAGGCACTTAAACCAATACCTACCGTAATGCAGCAAATCGGTTCCGCCGGCATTGCGAGAGCCGGTGTGGCAGCGGCGACAGTTGTTATACTGATGCTGCCGCCTATGATACTCTTTATATTCTGCCAGTCGAACGTCATGGAAACAATGGCACACTCAGGACTTAAGGAATAATTTGCAAGGATTAATTAAAATTTCTAAAATTTAATGGCTTAATGAAAGGGTGAAATAAGTGCCGTCAATTAAAAAAACAATCACGCTGCTCTTGGCGTTATCAATAGCAATAAGCTGCCTTGTTTTTCCGTCTGCGGCAGATGAAGCATATTACGGCTACAATTACAACTGGTGGGGCGATGCAGTTCCTTCTCAAAACGGATATGTAGTTGAAAGAGTTGTAAACGGGCGGGATATGGGCTTAGATACAGGCTTGTCCGAGCCGAATGATATGTATGTTTACAACAAAACAGGCGAAATTTACATCGTTGACTCGAAGCACAACCAAATTGTAATCACCGATGCAGATTTAGATGCAACACAAACCCGCACCATGAGCGAGTTCACTTATGGTGAGGATTATACTCTTGACCGTTCAAAGGTTGGACAGACCACCACCTTAAATAACCCAATGGGTGTATTTGTAATGGACGACAATGGCAGAACCTTGATTTACATTGCCGACCACTCAAACGACAGAGTGCTTGCCTGCTACGAAAACGGCGAAATTTGGATGGAGTACACAAGACCTTCGTCTGACTTATATGATGCCTCTGTAACCTTTAATCCCCGTAAGGTTATCGTAGACAAAGCAAGGAACGTTTATGTCTGCGTAAAGTCTATTACGCAAGGTTCAGTAGTGTTCGCAGAGGACGGGAAGTTCAACGGCTTCTTCGGAGCAAATAGAGTTGAACAGACTGCCGATGTTCTCACAAGACAGTTCTTCAGACTTTTTATGACACGCGAACAGCTTATAAAGATGAGAAGAACCGTTCCAATTGAGTTCTCAAACTTTGATATTGACCCCGACGGCTTTATTTATACCGTTACCGAGCTTAAGAGTGCAGAAACTGACGTGTTCAAGAAGCTCAGCCCTGCAGGTAAGAATGTACTCGAGGCGACAGGCTATGACGACTGGTTCTTCGGTGACTGGATTCAAGTTTATGTTAACGGTAAAACCTGGAAATCCTCGATAGTTGACGTTGAGGTTGACGAGTACGGCAATATCTATCTTCTCGACTTCACTATGGGACGTGTATTCCAGTATGAGCCGGAATATGAGCTTTTGTTTACCTTCGGCGGAAGCGGAGACCAGAAGGGTAACTTCACCTCACCGACAGCGGTTGAGACTTACAACGGCAAGGTTTATGTTCTCGACAGCCGTAAAAACAGTATCACGATTTTCAAACGCACCGAGTTCGGCGCAATCGTGCATAATGCCTATGAGCTTTACAACAAGGGCTTATACGAGGAAGCCAAGGAACCGTGGGAAGAAATCATGCGCCGCGACAGCAACTACTGGATGGCATATGTCGGAATAGGCTATGCTTATCTCGGAATGGGCGAATTTGATACGGCTATGAGCTATTTCTACAAAAGCACAAGAGGCGGTTATAACAGAGCCTTTAAGGATTACAGAATAAACTTTATCAGAGAAAACTTCAGCTATCTTGCGGTAGGACTTAT
>JAVBPL010000094.1:0-62619 GCA_031549645.1 Ruminiclostridium sp.
TGTGACATAATTATGCGCCTGATTAAAACGCTTCTGCTGTTCTATTATGCCCTCGATACGCTTAATTTCCGCCATAGTAAGCTCATATTTTTTCTGCATAGCTTCACGGGCTTCCTCTTTTTTCTGAAGAAACGTCGTATAATTGCCTTTGTAGCAGGTCAGCTTTTTATTTTCAAGCTCCATAGTTTTTTCGGTGACTTTATCGAGGAAATAGCGGTCATGCGAGATTACGACAAATGCACCTCTATAATCCTGCAAGAACCTTTCAAGCCATGCTGATGCTGTTATATCGAGGTGATTTGTCGGCTCATCGAGAAGGAGCAGACTAACATCTGAAAGCAGCAGCTTTGCAAGCTGAAGCTTGGATTTTTCGCCGCCTGAAAGCACATTGACAGGCTTTTCAAGGTCAGATGCCGAGAAGCCGAGACCTTGAAGTGCCGACCTCGTTCTATTACGATAGGTCAAGCCTCCGCCCCGTTCAAAGCCTTCCTGTAACTGCATCTGAGTTTCGAGGAGCTTATTATCAACATTTGCTTCTAAATCTATCCTCGAATGAATTTCGTCTAGTCTTTTCTCCATTGCTGCAAGCTCTGAAAAAACAGTAACCGCCTCATCATAAACACTCACCGAGCTGTCACGGATAACATGCTGCTGCATATACCCGATTTTAAGTCCTGAGGATTTCGAAATATTCCCGCTTTCGAGTACATAATCACGATCTCCGACAAGAAGCTTAAAAAGCGTGGTTTTGCCAGTTCCGTTTATGCCCACGAGACCTATTTTTTCATCGCTGCTTATGTCAAAGCTTACATCTTTAAATAATATATCTTCGCCGAACGCCATTTCAAGTGCGTTTGCCGATAGAATTACCACGGTTTCGTTCCTCCTTTTTAAGGCGAACACTGTTCGCCCCTACTAGCAAAAGCTGCACCATAAACCTACGGTACAGCTTTATAAAATATTCAATTAATTACATTGTTTTCTTCGGGTCGTAACGCTTAATCGCTGCTTCGTTTTTCTCGACTATGATTTCTTCTGCCCTAGCCTTAACGTCGTCGATAAGCTCCTGGCCCTTCATTTCATGAAGAACAGCTTCTCTGTAAGTCTGATACCAGTCATCTCTTTCAGCTAAATCGAGTCTGACTAAGACATAATATGCGTCCTCCGCCTTATAAAGCTCAGGCTTATTTACAGCCATTCCGAAGATTTTCTTAACGATTTCTTCAGATGGTGTTTTTGAGTCATTTTTAACTATAACGTCATTTGTGTTTTCGTCTACGGCTGTTTCTTCAGCTCCCTCAGTCTCATCTTCTTCTGCTTCTTCATCGGGGTTTGCGAGACGTTTCTGTTCAGCTACATATGCAGTATAATCCGCTTTAACTGCTGTAAAGCTTTCACCTGCCGAAATTCTAGCGGCATAATCCAGTCCCATATCCTCAAGTGCCTTAAGCGCAGCTTCATCTGTAATCTCAGCATCCGCCCCGTCCTTAAGCTCCATCTTTATCATTCTGTAACGAGCGTACATTTCCTCGTACTTTACCTTAACATCAGTTTCGGCAACAGGCTTTGTGCCGTCTGTGTCATAAATAGCGTGGAAAACCTTTTCAACCTTCTGCGAGTCAGTGTATACCTTTCTATACGATTCCTTACCCGCTCCGAACGACTCATAGAAAAGTCCCCAGGTTTTAAAATCAATACCATAGTAAGCTAAGGTCGAGTCCTCGGTATCCCATGTGCTATTGACAGATGCCTTTATGTCAGCCTTTTCCTCATCTGTAAAGGATAAGCCAAGCTCATCAAACATGTTGCTGTAAACCATGCGTGTCTTAATGGTTTCAATTGTGTCGTTTACAACCCAGTCCCTAAACGAAACACCCTCAAGCTCCTGCTTGTAATAATCGAAGTCCTCCGCCGAGGTATCAACATCAGGATATAGCTCGGTAAATTTGCTCATTGCATTGCTGTTAGCGGAAAGCTGTGTTAAAATGTATTCGCCTGCCGAAACATCGTTTCCGTTTGCTTTTAATGCGACTGCGGTATTTCCCCCACACGCTGTCATTGAAAGAATAACGCCTGCGGTAATAAGAATAGCCGCGGTTCTTTTAAAAAGCTTTTTCATTAAATTGTCCACCTTTCTTTTTTGCCGTTCTTTTTTTATTGTCTTAGCTTGATGTTCTTTTCATCTAAGCTTTTAAGTATCTTGCTTATAACCGTGTCAGCCTCGGTGTCAGTTAGTGTTCCGTCGTTCTTTCTCAGCACAAGCTTAAATGAAAGGCTCTTTTTACCTTCGGGCACCTGCTCACCCTTATACATATCAAAGAAGCTTACTTCCTCGAGAAGCTTGCCGCTTTTCCAAATCATTCCGATTATCTCGCCTGATGTTACGTCCGTGTCGCAGATTAAGCTTAAGTCTCTTGTCATAGACGGGAATTTCGGGAGTGGACGATATTTCGGTGCATCACCAATAACCTCAAGCAGCTTGTCCATTCTTATTTCGGCTAAATATGCTCTGGCACCTATATCAAAGGCTTCGCTTACACTTGGGTGAGCTTCACCGAGGGTGCCTATAGCTGTGTCGTTAATGAGAATTTCAGCTGCACGTCCCGAATGATAGGTTTTGTTTGTTTTTAAAGGGATATACTTAACTATTTTTTCTGATATTCCGAGAACGCCGAATAATTCCTCAGTTATGCCCTTTAAAGTATAGAAATCCTCGTCCTTGCCGTAAAGCCCTATACCTAATGTTTTGTATTCATCGGGCAAAGAGGAATTTTCTTTCGGGATATAAATACGTCCCACCTCATAAAATCTGCCGCCAGATAATCTGTTGTTATAATTTTTGCCGAGGATTTCGAGCATTGATGGGAGCATGGTAGTTCTCATTACGCTGGTGTCCTCGCCGAGAGGATTTAAAATAACTACGCTTTCACGGTTCTTTTCGTCAACCCCTGCCTTTACATAAGCTTTAGGTGATATAAAGCTGTATGTGAGACATTCAAATAGTCCCATACCCTGCATTGCTGCGTGGGTTTTGATTTCAAGCTGCTCGATTTTAGAAATGCCGCCTTGAGTGCCTAATTTCGGAACAGTTGATTTTATTGCATTATAGCCGTACATTCTGGCGATTTCTTCTGCGAGGTCACATTCAAGCTCGATGTCAATTCTTACATTAGGGGGTGTTACTGTTCCTACCTCGTCGTCGTAGGTGAAGCCCAGTCTTTTGAATATATTTACCTGTTCGGTCTCGGAAATATCCGAGCCTAGCAGCTCATTAATCTTCCTATAATTATGCTTTAGCTTGCTTGGTGTTTTGTTTGAATTATCTACATCGATTACAGTTCTCATTACCTCACCGCAGTCTAGCATTTCCACTAGCTGAAGTGCTCTGTATAATGCATCTTTTGCGTTAATTGGGTCTATGCCTTTTTCAAAGCGGGCACTAGCATCGGTTCTCCGTCCGATTTTCTTTGCGGCACGTCGAACGCTAACCCCGTCAAAGCAAGCCGCCTCAAACACCACGGTGTTAGTATCAGCCATAATTCCGCTATATTCGCCGCCCATTACACCCGCAACCGCTATCGGTTTCCTTGCATCGGCAATAACCAGCATTTCAGGCGAAAGCACCTGCTCACTTCCGTCTAGGAGCGTTATTTCCTCTCCGTCTTTGGCGTTCCTAACGATTATTTCATTCCCCTCAACATAACGCTTGTCAAAGGCATGCATGGGGTGACCGTACTCAAGCATAACAAAATTTGTAATATCAACAAGGTTATTAATCGGACGTACTCCAGAAGCACGAAGCCTTTCGGTTATCCAGCGAGGGGAGGGCATAATTTTTACGTTTTTAACTACTGCCGCCATATATCTTGAGCATAGCTCTTTATTTTCTACGCTGACTTTTAACTCCACGTCTCCGTCCACGCCCGTGAATGTCGGTACAGGTGGCTCAAAGGGGATATTAAAGGTCGCACTAGCTTCTCTTGCCAGTCCTAGCACCGCAAGACAGTCGGGACGGTTATTCGTAATTTCGAACTCTACCGCTATGTCCTTTAAGCCCACAAACTCGCATATATCCATACCGACTCTAATCTGGTCGAACATGGGGTCGTCATTTAAAATAAGTATTCCGTCTGCCGAGCTGTATGGGAAATCCGAGTTTTCCATACCTAGCTCATCAAAGCTGCACATCATACCGCAGCTTTCGACACCGCGAAGCTTACCTTTTTTTATTTTAGTTATACTCTTGTTGTGGCGGTCAATAACCACTCCACCGTCTAACACTACTGGAACATACGCACCGGCGAAAACGTTCTGCGCACCTGTAACTATCTGTACGGCTTCACCTCCGCCTATTCCAACCGACGCAACCCACAGCTTTTCGGAATCGGCGTGTCTTTCTATACTTTTTACCAGTCCAACAACGACCTTTTCCAGTGGCTGGGATAAATCGCTCCATTTTTCAACCTTAGAGCCGCTCATTGTCATGCCGTCGGTGAACTGCTTTATCGGCATATCGATCTTAACATAATCGTTAAGCCATTTCATTGATAAATCCATATTAATTAATCATTCCTTTCAGAGCCATGCGTTCCGCCTCTGGCGGACATGCACGGTAAGGTTAAAACTGTTTCAAGAAGCGTGCATCGTTTTCATAAAGCAGACGTAAATCGTCTATTTCGTATCGCATCATTGTAATACGCTCAAGACCTACGCCGAAAGCAAAGCCCGAATAAATCTCTGGGTCAATACCGCAATTTATAAGAACTTGAGGGTGCACAACGCCCGAACCCAGCATTTCAATCCAGCCCTCGCCTTTACAGAAGCCGCAGCCTGTGCCTCCGCATTTAAAGCAGGACAGGTCCACCTCCGCGCTAGGCTCGGTATAAGGGAAGTGGTGCGGACGAAAACGAAGTCTCACCTCGTCACCGTACAGCTTTTTCATAAAGGCTTCCAACGTACCCTTTAAGTCGCCGAAGCTGATTTTCTTACCGATAACCAAAGCCTCGCACTGATGGAACACCGGCGAATGAGTAGCGTCAACCTCGTCATAACGGTAAACTCTGCCGGGGCTAATAATAGCAATCGGAGGCTTATTTTCAAGCATGGTGCGTATCTGAACCGAGCTTGTCTGAGTGCGAAGCACGGTTTCGTCGTTAATATAAAAGGTATCTCCCCAGTCACGGGCGGGGTGACCCTCGTCGGTGTTGAGCATATCGAAAACATAGCGTGTTTCCTCAACCTCGGGACCGTCAACCACTGTGTAACCCATTCCCCTGAATATATCCTTGAGCTCGTTAAGTACTTGATTCATCGGGTGTCTATGTCCTTGGCGGATAGTTTTTCCAGGCATGGTAACGTCAATTATCTCGTTTTTGAAGGCCTCCTCGGCGGCATCTGCCTTAAGCTGTGACAGCCTTTCGGAAAAAGCCTCCTCTAAGCTTTCACGAACCTCGTTGGCAAGAGCACCTATTATGGGGCGTTCTTCAGCAGAAAGCCCGCCCATTTGTTTTAAAATGGCGGTTAATTCACCCTTTTTCCCAAGGAATTTAACCCTCAGCTCATCGAGTGCTTTTAAGTCTGAGCAGCTCTTTAAACCGTTTATCGCTAAGTCTTTTATAGAATTTAATTGTTCTTTCATTTTATTTATTATATCCTTTCGTGTATCAATCCTCGAGTTTCCCGAATAAAGCCTTGAAAAATCTGATAAATTTGTTACTTTTTTTATCCCTAACAGGTTTTGCAACAGGTACAGGCTCCAAATCCAGTCTTACCGAGCCGTCAAAGTTCAGATTCGTATCATAACGATTGCTAGAAACGGGCAAATCTCGCTTTTTAAGCCTGCTCTCGATAAGCTCCTTTACCAGCATATAAATTACCGCAAACACAGGCACCGCAAAAAGCATACCGATAAATCCGAACAAGCCGCCGCCCACCGTAATCGAAATAAGCACCCAAACAGAGGGCACTCCCGTCGATTCACCATGAATAATGGGTGCAATAATATTTCCATCCACCTGCTGTACGATAATGAGGTAAATAAGGAACCAAATCACCTTAATCGGGTCGTCAACCAAAATTATCAGTACCGCAGGCACCGCTCCGATGAAGGGACCAAACATAGGAATAAAATTACAAATCGCAAAAATAATTCCTATAAGAAGTGAATACTGAATACCCATGATAGTGCTGCCGATAAAGCAAAGTAGTCCTACTACCACAGAATCTATGCCTAAGCTCACCATATATTTTTTGAATATTTTATTAACCTTGCCGAGTAGCTCTAGAAAACGGTTGCAAGCTCTTTTGGGAATTACCGAGTACAACACCTTTCTCGACTGCTTAAGGAGCATGTCCTTAACCAGCAGAATGTTTACCGCAATCGCCGCGGCAAGAATTATATTAAATACCGTGCTCAAGACATTTACCACACTGTCGCCCATTTGTGAAAGCAGCGGTACAATTTGCGGCTTAATCATATCCCAAACATTTAAGAGTATGCCCTCAAATTCATTTAGTGGATTTTGTATAAAGTTACTGAAAGCCGAGTTTGCTCCGAAGGTCAGATTTACCCATGCCTCAACATCATTAAAGAATGTCGGCAGATTATCGAACTGCTCAATCATTTTTGCTATGCTAGCCACAAGCTGAGGTAGCACCAGCCACAAAAAACCCATAATGATAATAAGCGCAACCATAACCGAAAGTGTCAACGAAAACGAATGTATTTTCTTCTTATCCTTCAGCGTTTCCGCCTTTTCACCCCACGAGCGAAAGACCTTGAACTCAAAGAACTGCACTAAAGGGTTTAAAATATAAGCAATAATGAGTGCCCAAATAATCGGCTTAAAAATCTGTGAAAACCGACCAAAGCCCTCACCAAACGCACCAAAATTAGCGGCAATCAAAATCAAGATGCCACCCGCCGCAATAGCTATTGCGGCATAAATAGATATTTGGAGGTATCGTTTGTTAAGTCGTATTTTCATTGGTTATCCACTCTATTTGCCTTTCGTAGGTGCTGGCACCCCCAACAGGAATCGAACCTGTAACTGAGTCTTAGGAGGACCCCGTTATATCCATTTAACTATGGGGGCGTGTATTTATTATAACCATAATATGTCATTATATCATAAATTTGCGTGAAACGCAAGTGGCGATAGCCACAATTCGCAAAAAGCGAATTAATTTTTGATAAAACGTTCTCTTTACGGTTGTTATACCATAATGTAAGTTATTCTGCAAGTATTGGAACGTTTTTTTAGTACATTTAATAAAAATAGGAAAAAGAATTGAATTTTTATTGAAATTATGTTATAATAATCATTACACAATATAAAGGAGTGTCAGTTTATATGAGCCTTTATTCGTACAAAGCTTCCGACCGTGACGGAAAGATAATCAGCGGCAGGCAAAAAGCCCTTTCCGATGACGATTTAATCTTTATTCTTCGTGATAACGGACTTTTCTGCACCGAATATTCACTTGTTAAAGAAAAACAGCCTCGTGCGAGGTATAAATTTAAAACAAAGAAGCTGTCGATTTTCTGTCGTCAGCTTTCTGCCATGCTTACTTCTGGCGTAAACCTCGTCCGAGCCATTCATATTTTGATGAATCAAGAAGAGAACCGCGAAGCCCGTAAGGTTCTGCGTGAGATTTACGATGAGCTTCAGCGAGGAAACGCCTTTTCCGATGCCCTGCTCCATAAGCCTGGAACCTTTCCGCCGCTTTTTATCAGCATGGTGGCAGCGGGTGAAGCGTCAGGTAATCTTGATATAATTATGCAGAGAGTTGCTGACCATTATGCAAAGGAAGCCAAGCTGAAAAACTCAATCAGCAGTGCAATGGTTTATCCGATTATCCTTTGTTTTGGTATGATTTTAGTTATATTTGTAATTTTTGTGGCAGTTCTGCCGATGTTTGAGGAGCTGTTCGAGGGAGTCGAGGAAATACCGACGTTTACTGCTTTTCTTATGAATACCAGTAAGGTTTTTAAAGAATACTGGCCTTTCATCGCACTAGGCTTAGCTGCAATTGTTGGCATAATAGCATTTTTAATTCACACACCGAAAATACGGTTTCTCTACGACAGGATTAAATGCCGTATGCCAAAAATCGGAAAGCTGATTTCCACCATATACACGGCACGTTTTGCCCGCACAATGTCTAATCTTTTCGCTTCGGGTATGCAGATGGTTGACTGTATAGAAAAGTCTGTCGATACCTTAAATAACAAATATATAAGTAAACTTTTCATAGATGTGGTCGAAGATGTAAAGAAGGGGGATTCTCTTTCTGTTTCGATTGCAAAAACGAAGGTTTTTGAAAACATATTTGTTTCTTCTATCTATATCGGTGAGGAATCGGGACGAATAGACGAAATTCTCGAAAAGAACGCTGATTATTACGATGAGGAAGCCGACAGCGCAGTTAAGAAGCTTGTCAGCCTTATAGAACCCGTTATTATCATAATTATAGGTATACTCGTTATGATGGTTCTAGCAGGGGTTTTCACCGGTCTATTTGCGTCTTACCAAACTATATAATAAAAGGAGCCTAGCATATAACATAAAAAAGCAAGTTTTTTATGTTATATGCCCGCCGATACACGTTCAAATGAGAAAATTCACGCGTATCGGCTTAAGAGGAAAAGGTGATTATTATGCTCTCAATTGAAATAACAGATGCCCGTATAGCTCTCCTAGGCGGCTTTGCAAGCGGAAAGAAAATCACAATGCGGCAAACTGCATCAAGAGAAATCGGAAAGGGCTATGTAGAAAACGGTTATATTAAGAAAATTCACGAGCTTGCTGGCGAAATAACTGAATTACTTAGAATAGAAAACATTACAGACAAGAAAGCGACTGTAATCATAAATTCGGGACTTATCCTTTTCAAGGAGTGTCTCCTCCCTAAGCCCCGCAAATACAACCGCACCGAGCTTATCGAGCGTATGATACGAAACGAAATGAAGCTTACCGACGATTATAACTTCACCTTCACGGTAATCCGAGAGGAAGAGAAGGACGGAAGGAAGCTGCTTCGCTTAACCGCTGCCGCTTGCCCGCAAAGCCTTGTGGACAGCTATACCGACCTGTTTCATCAGCTTGGCATTAAGCTTACTGGAGTGTTTATCAGCAGTACCTGTCTTGCTCGTTATGTCGATACGGGCAAGCTTTCGGATAAGATGCCTATGGTGACCTTACAGCTTGACCCTAGGTTTGTGAACATCAACCTTTTCGAAGATGACAGACTGTCACTAAACCGCTTCGTAAAAGCAGACCCGAACGACTACGAGCCTGATGCTGATTATATTAACCTTACAGTTTTCGACAATCTTTTCAGAATTATAAACCTTTACGGGCAAAACAACTCGGGTTCACATATCGAGAACGTTTATTATCACGGTTATGCCGAGGATTTACATTCGATAGAGACTAATATAGCGCAGTTTAATCTCCCCGTCGCAAGACTGCCCAAAACCGACAACGTTATTTACAGAGGCGACGACGAGTTCACCGAATATGCGGCACTCGCAGGCTCATTACCCGATATAAATAAGCGAATGGAAAACATAAACCTTCTCCACTCGCAGACCTATCGCAACATTATGGCAAACCTCAACTTCCTTTCGACTGCGATAACAGTAATGATTATCTGTGTCGGAGTGGTGCTCGGTGCCAACGTTTTCACAGGACAGCTTCTTGAGGAGCGTAACCATCAGCTTAACGCACTTAGAGTGGAATATCAGCTTCTCCGTCCCGACGAAATAGCACGCCACAATTTACAGCTCCAGAGTGCGGTAGGAAGCTTCACAAATTATACCGACAAGGTTAAGCTTTCAGAGACACTCTTTGATTTCCAGCCTAAAATGCTCCCAAGTGTAATGACAATGCTCGAAAAGGTGCTCTTAGATAATATGTCAATCAGCGGAGTGGTTTCGGTTAATTCTTATAACGTCACTGCGACCTTTAAATGCACAAACGACAAACAACCGACAAGATATACCGAGGAGCTTGAAGCAGACGGCTTTTTCGAAAACATTGTTTTCACTGGATATACCAAAAACAGCGACAACGACTACACCTTTACGCTTTCTATGAAAATCAAAGGGGGAAACAAATTTGAGGCTGAATAATATCCATAAGGGTGGAATTGTTTTTCTGATAATTCTCCTTTTCGTAGGGCTTGGCGGGTATCTGTTCGTCTATCCTAACGTTAACGACCTTGTCGCAGGGATAGGCACCGAAAAAGAGCTAAGAACAGCAATTGACGAGTCTGAGGAAGCTTTAAGGCAAAACGAAATCCTCCAAAAGGATTACGAAACGGCACTCGCCGAAGCAATAGAGGCGCAAAAGTCGTTCTACCCCGAAATGACTGTTATGCAGACGGTTGATGAGATAAACCGATTTTTAGAAGTTGGACATTTTTACGCCGAAAGCGGTATCACGGCTTCGGGTATAAAGAGTAAGAACCTCGCAATATCAATAAACACCGAAAACGAGCATATCAGCTACGATATACGTCAGTATTCGTTCTTACAGGAGCTTGCCGAGAATGGAGAGCTTAATACAGAAGAAACCTCAAAAACAGAAGAAGCTGAAAATCCCGAAAATGATGATAACGAGTACGGCGAAATCTCACAGGAGGAGGCTTACAGGCTACTTCTGAGTGATAAAACAAATAGAGACCAAAAGCTTAAGCTTACGGAAATTCTGCGCAGTATGCTGGCAGACAAGAGTGTCGAAATTGGACATATTACAGCATCTTTTTCGCTTAGGCTGACTTATAACGAATATTTAAGATTTTTAGAATATATAGATATGCTAGAAAGAGCCACAGCCGTGACCTCGGCAAGCTTTAAGGGTGCAGATATAGACAAAAGCCAAGCCGAAAGCTATTCTTTCACTATCGATATGTATGTAATTAAACCCGTAGACGTACTGTAACCCCGCATTTAGTAGGGGCGAACAGTGTTTGCCCGAGTTTAACACACGGCAAGGAGGTAATCGAACATGAATAAACGAGGCTTACGGAATTTAAAAAGCAGCGAAGGCAGCGTTCTGTTTATCGTTCTTATTTTGATGTCGCTTCTTGTCGTGATAGCGTCGGCTTTTTTCTATGCCGTAAGGTCGGAAATGGCGAATATCAAGGAGGACTTTAAGGTTGAGCAGACCTACCAGTCGGCGGTGGCGGTTAATGACTGGGTGTTTGATTATATCAGTGCGTATATAAATACTACGGAAAAGCTTGATGATATTCATGATAAGTGTCCACTGCTTGAAAAAATGCTTAACATGAATGTAAGTGACTTACCCCTTACCGCAAGCGGTGAAATTCCTGATAATTCGGGTTATGAGCTTGGTGAATATGAAATTAAAATATTGTTAAAAGAGAAAACAGACGACACATACAGTACAGCATATTCTTTTGACATTATAACAACTATCGAAAACGGAATAAACAGTGAGCAGATAATCCGAAGCTGCGAGCTAAAGATAAATAAGGCGACGGGCAGCGATACTTATGAGGGCGAGGAGTTTTATGAGCTGTCGTTTAGTACTACAGGCGGATCGGCATCATCATCAGATTTGGCGCTCCCTTGGTCTATTATCAATGAACCTATATATATCGGGAATGATAAAATAGCACTTAAAGCTACTTCAATAAATGCCGAATTTAACGCATACGGCGATGTAGTCATATTTGATTATACAGGTCCAACATTTGAAGGTTCGAATAAAATTGAAATGAACATAGGGGGCAGCTTTTTAGGTTCGTGGACCGATACAAAGCTTATGACATGCGGCGGTAAAGTTAGGATTAGAGAAAGCTTTATACACGAGGGGTTACAATTTGACGGGCAAACCGCAATTTATGTTGTCGGCGACAACATATCTCCTGGCGCCAACTCTTTTAAAGTAACAACATCAAACACAAGAACGGCTCCATTAGAATTCTATATAAACGGAAATGCAGATTTTAGCCAAATAGGAAATATCGATGGTGCTGTTTTTTTTATTAATGGAAATCTAAGGGTTACGGATTCCGCGAATTGTAGAGCCACATTTTATGTAAGCGGAAATGTTTATTGTGAATATACAATGCCAAATTCAATCATAAAATATACAGGTGATTACACAGGGGGCAGCAATTCACATTTTGTAAAAATTACTGAATTCGAATGGGGAGATAAAGCGTGGCCTATAAAGGATTCAGATGCGACAAATCTAAGTCTTTTCCCTGGACGCGATTATGAATCGATTACGACAGTCAGAAATCATATAATCGAAAAAACAAGAAGCCTTGAGTATGATGCAGACGGAAACAAGCTTTTTGAAGCCGACGGCGTTACCTATAAGTCTACTGGACCTATTTCTACACCACTTTGGAATCCAATAGAAAAGCTTAATGAGGACCCTGTTAAATATGCCAATGTACTTGAATCTCTGGAAGAAAACGTAATAGATTTAAATCAAGACAAGATGGTGTATGTAATAACCGAAAGCGGAAAGATTGTTTCATCAATTCCAACTGATTGGGGTAAACCCCATACAATATTAATTGATACTATGTATAACGCATCAGATAAAGATGACCCCACAACCCACAATGATATATACTTAAAGCTATGTGATACTGGTGGCGGACAATTTACATGGAAAAGGACTAGCGATGAGCTTAATATCGTTATCCGAGGTGCAGGAAGTGTCTTTTTCTTTATGGACGACAATGTAGAATATGCTCTAAACGGCAATTCCCAATATACCTTTATTGGTCACGAGGGCTGGCTTAAATATATGGGATACACAGCGACCGACCCGAGCGATGGCTCTGATTTGGATGGAGGGGTAAAGTATAACCAATACAACCCCTATCTAAATAACTTTTATACAAACATTTACAGCGGTTTACGCTCCAAGGTTTCCATGATTGCCGATGCTATACACGAGAACAAACTATGCACAGTAAGTGGTTGTATTTATTGTAACGGTTTATCGGGAGAAATGAATTATTATCCTGGCAGACATTTAATCAGACAAGACGATGACGTGAACCTTATAAAACGTTTCAGCGATGGGCTAGAATCTGAAAAGGTTTTTCTTCACCATAATATTTATATAATTGATTATGAGTCTATAGGCGGCGGTTCAAACCTTTACAGCGCACCATGCCAGGCGTATTTTGGTTTTATTTATGCCCCTTACTCAAAGAGCGCGCCTTCTAGCTGGGGTGAAAATTTCCCCAATTTTATGATTGGCGGGCTCAATGTTTCCGAGCTCAATATAACAGAGGGTGCACAGTATTTTTATACCACTCATATAATGCCCTGCGATTATTACCCCTACAAACGTGCGCCGCTCGAAAGATACATCGGCAAGAACAGCCGCGGACTTCCTATCGGCTCCTCTAACACCACTGACGGTATAGGCAGCTTCGGCACGAACGGTTATAGGTAAGGGGGGGTTATGATTAAAAAAATACTAGACAACAAAGGCTTCTCGCTTATTGAATGTATAATTGCTATCGCAGTTTTTGCTATTATGGCGGTTATTGTTTTTCAAATACTGACGATAACGCTGAAACAGCAGGAGGTCAATAACGCCGCCTTAGAGCATAAGAATGAACAACTAAAAGAAAACGCAGAAAATATTGAGCCGCCCTCAAGCATAACTAATATCATAATTGATTTCGGCGGAGCTGAAATTAAAGGTGATATACCGTCATATTCGGTAGCCGCTTCGGATTATTCTATTCTAAGCCCTGTGCTAGGTTTATCCGAATATGAGTACGACTTACTTGATAAGAATGGACATAAGCTTGAAGGAACAAGTAAGCTGTACTCAACTGTTACAATTAATATCGCTAATATAAAGGAAGTAAGCCACGATATAGATGGCAGTAATCATACTGCTGTATGGAAGCTGACACTAGATTATGATGCCGATTTGCCCGATGCCTATGTTATTTACCTTAAGATACCGAACGGCACAGTAAACGAGCTTATAACAAACGGCAATTCAAACGCACATTTAATTCAATATAGCACCAATACCTTTGTCAGAATTACGGATTTGGCGGGTACGGGAACTAATTTAACGGTAAGCTTTTCCGCTGATACTACCGATTATGACAACTTTGAAAAATGGTTTCTTGGAACAATAGGTTCAACGACGGAATTAATACTCACAAAAGACGGAAACAACTACAAATAAAAAATGGGGGGGTAGCCTAATGCGTAAAATATTTAATAAAAAAGGCTTCACCCTTATTGAGGTTATCGTTGCTTTTGGAATTGTTACGGTTATGATAGCTGCGATTTATATGCTTTTCGGAAGCTCGTTTCGGCTTATTGAGGTGAACCGTAAAGATGCACTCGCTGATACTGTTCTTGAAAAAATTTCGGATTATATTAAGAACACCACGGGGAAAAACAGCAGCGATATGCTGATTTACGAGGGTGACAGCGTTGTTTTTTCCAATGTCGCCAAAGCTGGTTATGTGCCTTATGCGATTGGCATAATTGATGGCAGACTGTACGATTTCGGGGAGATGACCGCTGATTTAAGCTTAGCGTCAGCTTCTTCTGACAAACGCTGTTTTAACGAGGCGTTCTACAACGGTATAAAGGTCGCTATAGGCGTTAAGCGTTTTGCAGGAAACGGGAAATGGGTGGAAATAACATTAACCGCCCTCCGAGACGATGAAAAGGTAACCCGAAACCGAGTTATCAATTACACCCTCTTAAGTGAGCGGTCAAAAATTTTTATGACTCCAGACAACATTGATATAGATATTGAAAACCCTAAGGATATTTTTATCGTATATTATAAGTTACTTGAGTTACCTTAAGCTTTGAAGATACGCTTCGATTATCGAATGTCCGTAGAGATATGACACCGCAATACCGAGAGCCAGAAACGGTCCGAAGCACATTTTGCTAAGCTTCTTCGTGAGCTTTATCACAATGCCGAAAATAGCCCCAGCTATAAAAGCAATCAGCACCGCTGGCACAATAGCCCAGCCTAATAGTAACCCAGCAGCAAATACAAGCTGAACGTCACCGCCGCCCATTGCACCGAGATAAGCGAAAATCGCAAAGGGCACCGATATAATAAACGCTCCGATAATATGCTCATACCAAATCGACTGGCTGTTACTGCCAAAGGAGATAATAAAAGCGGCGAGCCCTAATACCCCCACCGAAATACTGCACCAATAGGGTATTTCCGTTTTCTTAAAATCCACAATGCTTAAAAATACCAAAATAGGGAACAGCAGCATCGAAATTATGAACTCATGACCTATCCCGAAATTCAGAAAAGACAGCACATAATAAATCCCCGTAAGTGCCTCAACAATAGGGTACTGCGGCGAAATCTTTTCTTTACAGCTTCGGCAGCGACCACCCAGAAAAAGCCAGCTGAATACGGGTATTAAATCACGGTTCTTAATCTGTGTCATGCATTTGGGGCAGTGACTACGCACCTTAACAACACTTTCGCTTCTTTCCGAGCGGTACACGACCACGTTCATGAAGCTTCCTATAAGTGTGCCGAAAATGAATACAAAGGCACAAATTATTATTTTATATATTATTTCCATTGTTTCTAGCATCATAAAAAAATTTTAACTCCTAATTTACTATATTTAATTTTACCACAAAAAAGAATTTTTAGCAACACTATTTCTAAGGACGGTCAGTTATATGAAGAATATCCCGATAGGTCAGTTATTACTTGAGAGCGGTTTTATAACGCAGTCGCAGCTTGATATGGCGCTCCTTAAGCAGAAGGACCCTGCGGCAAATCCAGAGGGACTTAAGCTTGGCGATATGCTGTTAAAGCTGAACTTCGTTTCAGAGACACAGCTTGTTCATGCCTTAACTACAAGGCTTAAGGTGCCGTTTGTCGATATTGCGTCTACCGAAATTGATATTAATGCGGTTAAGAAAATCCCCGAGGCTATCGCTAAAAAACATATCTGCCTCGCCTTTAAGACCGATAACGGACGTCTTTATGTAGCGACAAACGACCCGATTAACTTCTTTATTTTCGATGAGCTTAATGTCACGACAGGTATGGAAATCATTCCGATGCTTGCGACGAAATCGTCTATTTTAGAGGCTATCGGTAAGGCGTATTCGCAGTCGGCGGTTTCGAGTGTGGTAGACGACCTGAACCGTGAATATGACTCGGTTGGCGAAACCGAAAATACAGGACTATTCGATATAACGACCAGCGAAAGCGTTGAGAACGCACCTATCGTAAAGCTTGTAAATTCTCTTGTCGAAACGGCTTTCCGCAGAAACGCTTCGGATATCCATATCGAGCCTTTCAAGGACAGAACCAGAATTAGGATAAGAACTGACGGCGATTTACAGGAGCTGATGTCGATTAAGCCTGCTGTCCATGCGGCTTTGATAACAAGACTTAAAATCCTCGGTGGTATGAACATAGCGGAAAAACGTGTGCCGTTAGACGGACGTTTCGGCATGAAAATTGACGAAACGGTGGTTGATGTCCGTGTTTCGAGTATACCGACCATCTTCGGCGAAAAAATCGTTATACGTCTCATGACTGGTGTCAGCGATATGAACAGGCACATTACCGACCTTGGTATGACAGATTATAATTATGAAATGTTTAAGTCGATTATTCGTTCACCCCACGGAATTATACTGGTTACAGGACCGACAGGCTCGGGTAAATCGACGACCTTATATGCAACGCTGTCCGAGCTTTCCCGACCGAACGTTAATATCGTAACCGTCGAGGACCCAGTGGAGAAGAAAATTGACGGAATTAACCAAATTCAGGTCAATGCTAAGGCTGGACTAAATTTTGCGACCTCGCTTCGTTCTATTTTACGTCAGGACCCCGATATAATTATGATAGGTGAAATCCGTGACAACGAGACCGCCGATATCGCCGCAAGAGCCGCGATAACAGGACACCTTGTACTAAGCACCCTCCACACCAACGATGCCGCCAGCACAATTTTACGTCTTGTAGATATGGGCGTTGAGCCGTATATGGTGGCAAGCTCGCTTGTCGGTGTAATTGCACAGAGACTGGTTAGGCTGCTTTGCCCGCATTGCAAGGAAAAAATGACACTTTCGGACGAAGCCGACTTAAGGCTCGTGGGTGTCGATAACCCAGTCGAGATTTACGGCAACCACCTTGGCGGTTGTAAGGACTGCAATTTCACAGGCTTTAACGGCAGAACAGCTATTCACGAAATAATCATATCCTCAAACGATATAAAGGAGCTTATTTCCCACAACTGCACAGCAGAGGAGCTGGAAAACAGAGCGGTTAAGAACGGCACCAGGCTTCTCCGCCATAACGTTGCCGATATGGTACTTAAAGGCAAAACCACGCTTGACGAGCTGGTTCGTGCAACCTACAGCGTATAACGTATGGGATTGTATGGGATTGTAGGGGCGAACAGTGTTCGCCCGCACATTTGCAATTACAGGAAGGAATAACATATAGCATGAAAGAAATCATAATCGAAGCCATTCTTGATGAAGCACGGAGCCTTGGGGCTTCGGACGTGCATATTACTGCGGGTTTGCCGCCGATGATGAGACTGCACGGCAGTATCATGAAGATGAGCGATTACCCCGACTGCACCGAGCCTAGTATTATATCGGTAATAAATGCAATAACTAAAGCCCGAGATAAACAAACAATTCAAAAAGGGGAGGATGCCGACTTTTCGTATACCAGCAATGCAGGCTATCGCCACAGAGTTAATGTTTTCAGGCAAAAGGGTTATCACGGAATTGTCTTGAGACTGCTCCGAAACGAGATACCGTCTTTCGAGGATTTGCTACTGCCTCCGATACTAAGCGAGTTTGCCGCTATGCCTAGAGGACTAATATTAGTAACAGGTCCTACAGGCTCGGGTAAATCTACCACGCTTGCCGCTATGATTGACTACATAAACCGCAACAAAAGATCACATATAATCACCATCGAGGACCCGATTGAGTATGTGCATACTCACAAGCAGTCGATTGTGAACCAGCGTGAAATCCATACCGATGTAGACAGTTTTGCGACCGCTATCCGTGGTGCACTCCGTGAAGACCCCGATGTTATCCTTGTCGGCGAAATGCGTGATTATGAGACGATTTCCGCCGCTGTAACCGCCGCCGAGACAGGACACCTTGTATTAAGCACACTCCACACAACAGGCGCCGCCGAGACCTTAGACCGTATTATTGACGTGTACCCCCCTCATTCACAGGGGCAATGCCGCTCACAGCTTGCCAACAACCTAATCGGTGTTGTTTCGCAGACCTTACTTCCGACAAGAAATAACAAGGGCAGGGTTGCCGCTCTTGAAATAATGAGAGCCACCGACGGCATTTCGGCACTTATTCGTGAGGGAAAGGTTTTCCAAATTCCATCAGCCATTGCGACAGGCAGAGCAAGGGGAATGTTTACCTTAGACCAGGACCTCGCAAGACTGGTAAAAGAAGGCAAAATCACAAACGAATCAGCATTAGAACGCTGTCAAAACAAGGAAGAAATACTCCGATTGATAGGTTCTGCCGTTTAAATTGCACAAATATATAATTAGAATTTATACGTTTTGTAACAAAATATTAAAATTCGGGCTTTATTTGTAACTTTAGCTTGATTTTTTACTCCTAATGGGGTATAATGAGAGCAGTTAATAACACATATTTTTAAGGAGAAATTTTATGATTAACACAATCCAGAAATTAAAAAACAAAAAGGGCTTTACAATGGTTGAGCTTATCGTTGTAATTGCTATTATCGCAGTACTTGCGGCTATTATCGTTCCGCTGGCTACTAACTACTTAAAGCAAGCAAGACAGACAAGTGCGGATTCAACTGCCTCTTCAATCAGACAAGCAATTACTATCGAAATTCAAAATCGTTTGATTAACGATAACGACACCGAAGATTGCATTATTGTTTATGATTTTTCTAAGGGTGTAATAGATTCTACGGGTTCTTCTGCGGCAGCCGATGCAACCCAATTTGGAAAATGGGATGTAAAAAGTTTTAACACATTGATGACAACGATGTTCCCCGACGCAAAAAAAGGCCACGCAATAATATTATTAACCAAAAAATCTGGTGCGGTATTCTGTGAAGCAGTGCTTTATTCTGCAACATATGATACTCTTGCATCCACAGATACAAAGAATTCAGCCACCTCAACGACCAAAACTATAACTTTGGATGGCGTTACCTACTCTTCAGGTGCTGTAACAGCTTCAACAACAAGTGGCGTTGTGGGTTCTTATCCTGCAAGCAAAGCTTCTTAAGTATAAGTTATTCAATCAATTGTGTGACTTGTCACCCCAACACCCCGCCCAATCGGGCGGGGTGTTTTGCTAAAATTAATAATCGGAGGTACAATATGCGTTATAAGAACAAAAAGGGCTTCACATTAATTGAGCTTGTGATAACCCTAGGCATAATCGCAGTATTAACCGCAATAATTGTACCTCTTTTTTGGGGCTCAGATTATAAGTATGCCGAAATGGACGAGAAAGCACGGGCTATGTACTACTCGGCACAAGGCATAATGACAGACATCAAGCTGACGGCTCTAGTCGAAAAGAATGACGGGGATATACTCTTATATAACAGTCTGGGTTCTTCGCCTGTTTCGACTAGTGGAAAAAATTATTACCTTGAGCTAGAACTTGACGACGGGAATGTAACCGCATTCGCATTATACGTCACATCTCTGAACACGTTTAAAACAAGACACAATGACACCTTGCTTGACAGTACATTTTATGTTCAGCGGTCTGCTGGCACAATCGAACCCAACAAAAAGACTTATAATCTCCTCCTCGAAAAACTTGAAAACGCCCTCGCAAACGATGAGGACACAGGAAATTATCTACTAGAAATCGATAATGCATATAGGGTAACCCGTGTTTACTACACTAAAAGCAGTATTTCAAAAATTCTTGAAGATACTCATGTGTTTACACGAGATTATGTAATTGAAAGAACCTCGGATAAATTATTAGTCTCCGCATATCCTTTAACTGAAATTTCACAAGGCAAGGTATTTTTATCATAAAACAAACGGGCGGTCAATGACCGCCCGAAATTTTAACATTTTATTCCACGATTACTCTTGTAATCGTGATATTTCCGCTAGTCATATCGGCGAGGTCTACTATCTCACCTGTAAACAGCTTAACCTTAGGTCTTAGCGTTAAGCCCTGTGTATTCTGACACACCACTCCCTGTCTGCCGTCGCTAAGTTCTACCGTCATACCCAGAGGATATGCCGCGATTTTCCTAAGAAAGGCTTCGACAATTTTCGATGAAAATTGAGTATTTCCGCTTGCCATCAGGTACTCGACCGCCTCGGAGGGAAGCATGGCATCGTGATATACTCGGTTCGAGGTCATAGCGTCGAAAACGTCGCAGATAGCGACAATCTGTGCAAACTCCGAAATTTCGGTGCCGCTCCGTCTGTAAGGATAGCCGCTTCCGTCCCATCGCTCATGGTGGAGGAGAATAGCATTTAGTGTTGTGCTGGAGAAATTCAAATACTTCTGCGCAAAGTCGTAACCCAGCTTCGGATGCGCCTTGATTACTTCAAATTCCTCCTCAGTAAGCTTGCCGGGCTTTGTCAGAATATTCTTACTGATTAGCTTTTTCCCGATATCGTGGAAAATTCCCGCAGTTGTAAGCTCGGTTATATCCCTTGTGGTATAACCCAGAGACGTACCCATAACGGCACAAAGCACTCCCACGTTTACGGAATGCTGATAAGTATATTCGTCATGTGACTTTAAGTTGACAAGATTAACAACGACCTCTCTGTCTTTTAGGATATCGTCAATAATCTTTGAAATCAGGACACTCGCTTCCTTCTTAAGCCCTGCATATTTCGCAGCATCTGCGTTTTCTGGCATGGAGAAGAAGCCCTTAATCTTAGCAGTCATCTCGTTTCGGAGCTCGGGAGCGATTATGTCGTTTATCTTTATATCGGACGTAAATTCGTCGTCTATATATACAGCATCAAGGTTGTATCTGTCAATTTTTTCAATATATTCTTTTTGGAGCACCGTTCCTTTGGAAAGTAAAATTCTCATGTCGCTGCCGTAAATGTTTTTACCCAGCACCATGCCTTCCTTAAGGGCGGCAAGCTTTATTAAGCGCATTAAAATCCCACCAACTTTATTTTCGTTACTTTTATAAGCGTAACAGAAACGGAGCTTTATGTCAATGAAAATTAATGCTCAAATATGTTAAATTTTTGTGGACAAATCCTTAATATCCTCTTACATCTTCTATGTGTATAACCCGCAAAGCCTCATAAATATAGGTGTTGATAGGTCTGTTTATAGAATCGTAGGTGTGACAGCAAATTTCGACACTATCGAGTGTAGGCGGCTCGAAAATATTTGAAATAATGAGCGCATGGGTAAACTCCAGACCGTCAAAGCTTAACTGAATAACATCTCCAAGCTCTGCATTCTCAATCGTAGTTTCATACCCATACGGACCGCTCCCTAAATTCGTTGTCATAAAATTATATAAGTACTGCACTCCCGACCATGCCGCACTGCGGTCGCTCACCGAATTATAGTACCAGCCGATGTCTCTTGTGTAATTCATCACGCCTGCCCCCGCAAATATGCACTGCGAAACGAAATTGGTGCAGTCCCCCCCAACCTCTTGAAAATCATAATATATAGGGTTTCGCCCGAGAGCCCACTCGTTTGCGTAGAATACCACCTTTTCTCTATCGTAAGCCATATTAATATACCACTATATCCCTTCCACTTTTTAACAGTATATGCGAGCCTTAATTTAATTGACATGAGAGGGATTTGGTTATATAATATAAATATGGAAATAAAAATACCAATAGAAGAAATACCTGCTAAAACCATACTTTCAGGTTACAGCACGGGTGAAGAATGGTTCGGAAATAATTATAACATGAATCTCTACAAGGGCTGTTGTCACGGCTGTATCTACTGCGACTCCCGAAGCGAGTGCTACGGCGTGGAGGATTTTGACCGTGTCCGCACCAAGAAGAATTTGCTCGAAATTCTTGAAAAGGAACTAAAGGCAAAGCGTAAAACGGGTGTTATAGGCTGCGGTGCGATGTCTGACCCTTATAACCCGTTTGAAAAGACACTTTGCTTAAGCAGGCGGGCTTTTTCGCTGATTAACCGCTACCGTTACGGGCTTTCGGTGATTACGAAAAGTGCCCTTGTTACTAGAGATATTGACATTTTTAGTCAGATTAAAGAACATTCGCCTATTTTAATTAAAACAACGATTACTACGCCGCATGACGGACTTGCAAAAAAACTTGAACCAAATGTTTCGCCGCCGTCCGAACGTTTCGATGCGATTTCGAAGCTGCGTTCAGCCGAAATAACCTGTGGGGTGCTTATGATGCCATGCCTGCCCTTTATTGAGGACAGCCCCGAGGATATTCTGCTCCTTGTAAATCGGGCAAAGGAAGCCGGTGCATATTTTGTTTTTGCGGATTTTGGGGTGACATTACGGCAAAATCAAAGAGACTGGTTTTACAAAAAGCTGGACGAAAGCTTCCCCGACATGGAGTATAAAAAAATGTACATAGAAACCTACGGAAACAGCTACCAATGCGGCAGTCCAAGATATAACGAGTTGAAAAACCTATTCCAAAAGGAATGTGAAAGGCTCGGTCTCATCTATTCCATGGAGGGTATCCGCAGGCTTTACAAAGAAAATTACAGCGAAAACGAACAGTTAACTCTATATTAAACCGATAGGAACATACGCACAAATGAAGAAAGCCTGGATTTTTCTACTTATAACCGCCGTCATCAACATAGCGGTGAGAATAATTGCCCGTGTTTCCCCCGATTTTTCGGAATTTTATGCCGCTAATATTTACCCGATTATCGCAGAGATAATAGCGAGGATAACAGGAATATTCCCTTTTTCGGTAATTGAAATAATCCTTGTTTTACTGGTTCTCGGAATAATAATAGGCTTAGTGTTATTGATTATTAATCTCGTGAAACGCAAAGAAAAAAGAGCGAAAATCGTAAAGAGCGTCAGTATGGGAGCCGCTTGTACTATATCGGGTGTCCTTGTTCTGCTCCTTTTCGGCTGTGAAATAAATTATCAAAGACAGCCCTTTTCCTATTACAGCGGGCTGTCTTTGACGGGATATTCGAGCGAGATGCTGCTCGCCGTTATTGACGAGATTATCGACGAGCTTGATATAATCGTGGAGGATATCGAGCTTTCCGAGGTCGGTATGTTTACGATGGACGAAGGTAAGCTCACGACCGTCGCAAGGGAGAGCATGACTAAGCTGGGTAAAAGCTATTCTTGCCTTGATATTTATTACCCAAACGCTAAGCCGATTTTGCTTTCGAGGCAGTTTCTCTCAAGTACGCTTATTTGCGGTGTTTTCTCTCCTTTTACGATAGAAGCAAATTATAATAACGATATGCCTGTATCTGAAAAAGCGTTTACGATTTGTCACGAGCTGTCGCATCTTAACGGCTTTATGAGAGAAGATGAGGCGAACTTTATTTCATTTTTGGCTTGCAGAGAGAGCGGAGACAATGATTTTTATTACAGCGCATACACAAGGGCATTAACCTATTCGATAAACGCTTATTATTCTTCAGTTTCTTATGATGAATACTGCAATATGTATAACCGTATACCTGAGCAGGTTCAGCTTGAGCTGGCACTGATTAATGCATACTGGAGACCATTTAGGCATACTATATTCTCCGATGCCGCTACTGCAGTGAATGATACATACTTAAAGGCAAACAGCCAGTCCGATGGCACTAAGAGCTATGGTCGGTTTGTAGATTTACTGATAGCCGATTATCTCTACCGCAGCAGCCAATAATAAACAAAACAAAGAAAAGGTGACAATATATGAACGAAAACTTTAAGACAATTGCAGACAACAGATCTGCAAGACATGAATATTTTATATTAGAAAGCCTTGAGGCTGGAATCGAGCTTTTCGGCACCGAGGTTAAATCAATCCGAGGAGGCGGCGTAAACTTAAAAGATGCCTGGATTGAAATAATCGGGGGCGAGGCTTATGTCCACAATATGCACATCTCCCCTTATGAGAAGGGCAATATTTTCAACCGCGACCCACTTCGGAACCGCAAGCTTTTAATGCATAGGCGTGAGATTGCACACCTTTTTGCAGAGGTAAAGCAGGGGGGGCTGACACTTATCCCGTTGTCACTCTATTTCAAGGGTAGCAAGGTTAAGGTTCAGGTCGGCTTATGCAAGGGAAAAAAGCTTCATGACAAGCGTGAAAGCATTGCCGCCCGTGATACAAAAAGAGATTTAGACCGTGCTATGAAGCAGAGGATTTAACACTAGCAGTTCTCGGTTCGGATCGTCTCGATGATATTATCCTTGCGGATTTTACCGAGAGAATAAAGCATGGTGATTATGATTAATGCACCCACCGCTAAAACGCAGATTACCGAGTTCGTGACAGGGAACGCATAGCTTAATAAAGCGTCCTCCCTGATAATCAAAAACACCAAATAAGAAATCACTATACCTAGAGGTAAACCGTAAAGGAGCGATTTTATACTGTAAAAAGCACTTTCTATCATTATCATTTTGTTAAAGCTTTTTTTATTCATACCGACCGACCGTAAAACAGCAAATTCACGTCGGCGAAGCTTGATACTAGTGGAAACCGTGTTTAGGATATTTGCCCCGCAGATTAAACCTATCATTATAACGAAAAAATTACCGAAGATTGATACTATTTGAAGGATTGTATCAATCTTTTTATATTCCTCTTTTATGTTACTTACAACTAGTTCTCCCGATTTTAAAGGTCCTGAAAGCTTTGCAGACAGAGCTTCGGTGACTGTTATGTCATCGGTATCGGTATAAATAATGAATTTCCCCCAACACTCTGCGGCATCGCCTATATCCTTCATTATTTCTTTGTAAACCGTTTCAGAAACATAAATAGTAGGATAATGTGTTTTATTGGTACTTTTGTCGGGCTTTAGTCCCGTTACAAGTCCTGTGATATTTATTTCCGCACTCTTTTTTACTTCGTTAAAGTTTTCATAATAAATGTAATTTAGTTCAGTGCTTAAGGGTGCCGATTTAAAAACAAGGTCTGTGTTATCACCTACTAAAATACTGTTGTATAATATTCCGTTCGGTTTTTCGGGATTTGTGTACTCGTCGGGATTTAATCCATTTGATTTTAGAAATTTTATGAAGCTGTCGTCGTCTATGGATTTGAAGGATATATTTAACTCGGCTTTGCCATCGCTTCGGGGCTTGATACCAGAGAACATAAATTCGGTATTCATAGACGAATATTTATCTGTGGTATTTTTAAATTCCTCGTAAAAGACAGAAAAGTTATCGGTGAAGCTGTTTTTATCAAGCACCGCAGATAAAAATAATTCTTTTACGATAGAATATTTTTCAATTCCGAACGTATCATCAATGGCAGAGTAAATTTCATCTTCAAAGGTATCTATATTATTTGCCGATATTTCGATATCGTAATCCGAGTGTCCGAGATTTAGCTTCACGGTTTCGTTTAAATAACTGATAAGCTCTGAAATCCCAATATACATTACGATACTAATAATAAGGGAAACCAGCGTTGCGCGGTATCTCCTTTTTGACCGCTTAAAGCTTTTCGCCGCAAGCTCACCCTCAACACCAAGCGTTTTCTGCCATAACCTGCTGATTTTCTTCTCTTTATACTTAATATCGCTGCTTTGCCTTATGGCTTCAATCGCCGTAAGCCTTGATGCACGTTTTGCGGGAATATACGCCGATATAAATATAGTAAGCAAGCCTATAACTGCCGCAATAAGCGTTGCCTGCCACGAAATAGCCATATTTATCTTAAAGCCTGTACCGACTAACGAATACAGATTGGTCATCGAGATTAGCATATCGCCGAAAAGATGCAGTAACAATGCTATTACACTATAACCCGATATAATACCGAGCGGGATACCGATAACACTAATAAACACCGCTTCATAAAGCACGGAATATCTTATCTGCTTCGGTGTCGCACCCGAGCCCGAAAAAACCCCATATTGCCGTGTCCGCTGGCTTACAGATATAGCAAAGGCATTGTATATGAGCAGAACCGTGCCTAGCATGATAAGAATAATAATAACTCCAGTAATGATATAAATAACGCTTAGTGAATTATTCGGTGTGTTGTAAAATGCATCGGGATTTTCATACCCGAGATAAGAAAGTAAGATATTGTTATATTCAAACGATGATATCCAAAAATCAGAATTATCTACAAGTCCCCTGCATAAATCATAAATATTGACACCAGCTTTAGCTGTAAGATATACATTCCCTGATGCAAAAGGGGCTGCTTCGGATTTAATGGTTATAGCGGGGAGCGAAGCCGAAACCACACCGCCAGGGGTTCTTACTACAGTGTAACCTACAACAGTATAAGTCTTTGTTTTATACGGATACAACTCCTCAAAAATACTATTCCCGTCCTCTGTTTGCCCTCCCCAATAATATTTCTGCCATATAACAATCTCCTCGCCGCTGGGATATACCATTTTTCTAATACCAAGCTCAAGAGTAACCGTTTCACCTATTTGATACTCAAGTCCGCTTACTGTAGGGTAGGGCAGAACGATTTCATTTTCATTTTCAGGCATTCTACCCTCTGCAAGGCTCATACCTAGTTTACCTATATCTTCTTTATCCGCTGAAATTATACCTATATATTTTGTATAATCCTCTACTTTATCTTCCTTAAGTGGGATATATCCTTCATTGTTAGTGTAAAAAACACCTTCGAGCATATCAGTAAAGCTTTTTTGACTTAATAACTGGGTCTGCTCCTCAGATATATCGTAAATCTTAGCGTGCCAATCGCCTGTCATAGCTTTTTCTGTGTCTATTAACAGACCAATCAATGTAGAAACGATAGCTATGACCGCAGAAATCATTCCGCAAGTAAGCATTACACCTATTATAGTAATTAGTGTTTGTCTTTTATTGGCTACGAGATTTTTAAGCGTGATTTTAGCTAAAATTTTCATCACGAACACCTCGTATCGCTCACAATTTTACCGTCCTCGATACAGATAATGCGGTCGGCTTGGAGTGCGATTTTTTCGTCGTGAGTAATCATTATGAGCGTCTGTTCAAGGCTTTTATTAGAAAGCTTTAAAAGCTCCATAATATCCTCACTATTTTTTCTGTCGAGGTTTCCTGTCGGCTCGTCCGCAAGTATAATTGACGGGTTATTTATCAAAGCTCGTCCGATTGACACTCGCTGCTGCTGTCCGCCCGAAAGCTGGTTTGGCAAATGGTTTTTTCTGTTTTCTAGCCCCAGAATTTTAAGTATTCTACCAAGCTCTGCTTTGTCAACCCTTCTGTTATCGAGGAGAACAGGGAGGGTTATATTTTCCTCAACGCTTAATACCGGTATCAGATTGTAAAACTGATAGATAAGTCCTATCTGGCGGCGGCGGAAAACAGCGAGGTTACTTTCATTTAGCGTACCGATGTCTGTGCCGTCAATATAAATTTTCCCTCCGCTCTGACGGTCCACACCGCCAAGAATATGCATGAGTGTGGATTTTCCTGAACCAGACGGACCTATAATTGCCACGAACTCACCTTTTTTTACCGTGAATGACACGTTGTCCAGTGCATGAACGGCATTCTCGCCGTCTCCGTAAATTTTTGTGATTTTTTCAACACTTACTATATCCATTTATGATCACCTATTTCCCTTTTTGGTTTATTGTAATTCTATTTTATATAGCTTGTGTGACTTTACGGTGACTTTTTGAAAGCTTTTTTCTATTTTTGATGACTGTTTTGTAACACTTTATAAAGCGTTATTTCAAATTTTGTGCCGTTGCCGCTAGAGACACTGATTACGCCGCCGTGCTTTTTTATTATGCTTTCGGTTAGAGCAAGTCCTATGCCTGTGCTTTCATTTTCTGCATTTTTGCCTATATGAAACCTATCGAAAACATAACGAATTTCGTCTTTTGGTATTCCTATGCCGTTATCGCTTATAATTATTCGAGTGAAAAGCGGGTTATCGTCGGCTTTTATTTCTATTTTACCGTTTTCGTTTATATATTGGAAAGCATTTTTCATTATATTTGATATAGCTTCGGAAAACCAGGAACAGTCGGCATTTATAGTTATTTTTTCGTTTATTTCGATTTCTGCTGTTATATTCCGAACATCAAGCTGTATCGAAAAAGGGGACAAGGCATTTTTAATAAGCTCCGATAGATTATTCTCCTCTATTTTAAGCTCGACAGCATCAGCATCAAATCTCGAAAGCTTGAGCAGAGTTTGCACAAGCCAGTTCATGCGTTTGATTTCAACACTTAATATACTATTAATTTTATCACGATTGCTGTCGTCGGCGTTTGCCAGCAGCTCTGACATTAAGCCTACACTTGTAAGCGGTGTTTTAAGCTGATGTGATATATTTGAAAGCTGGTCGGCAAGCTGCTTTTTGTCATGAAGAAGCATTTCGTTTTGAAGCATCAGTATATTTGTAACCTTGTAAATTTCAGCTTTTAATGCACTGATTTCACCCTCCTCATAGTCACGCAAATCAAAAGCATTGTTTCCCGCTATTACATTCCTTAAGTACTCTGACAGCTTTGCAATTTGTCTTTCACGCCGTTTTATTAAATAACCAATAATAAAATAAAAAGCACCGACAACAAAAGCGTTCAGCAAAAGCAATAATAACGACTGCCTAAAAATAATAGCAATAGCTGTTAAAGCAATTAAGCTTATAATCAAAGCTATATTTAAAATAAATTTATCCGAACAGTAGTTTATATTTGGTTTAGTAATCATGCTTACTCCTTTAATCCATGATGTAGCCCAGTCCCCGAACAGTTCTGATTATTTCGGGATTTTGGGCATCGGCTTCTATTTTTTCACGGAGACGCTTTATATAGACAGTTAAAGTGTTGTCATTAACAAAATCCCCATCTATATCCCATATATTTTCAAGCAAGATGCTTCTTGAAAGAATATGCCCTCTGTTTTGCAAAAATATCAAAAGCAGCCGATATTCTAAAGCGGTCAGAACGATTTCGGTGTCGTTTTTATACACCTTAGCGCTGGCAGTGTTTATTGTAATTTCATTGATTTTTATAATTGTGGCGGTTTCTGAAGCTGCATTATATCTTCTATTAACGCTTCGTACTCTTGATATAAGCTCCCTTATCCTGAAGGGCTTAGTTATATAATCATCGGCACCTATATCCAGTCCCATAACAACATTCGCCTCCTCGTCACAGGCAGTGAGGAAAATTACAGGCTTGTCGGAAACCGATTTAACTGCCTTGCAAATATCGTAACCCGAGCCGTCTGGGAACATCACATCAAGGATATATAAGTCGACCCGCCTTACTTCCTTTAGGGCTTCACTAACTTTGCGGCACGGTATCACATTATAACCCTCATTTTTAAAAGTAAATTCAAGTCCAGTTAATATTGCACTGTCGTCCTCTGCTATTAAAACAGTTTTCATACTATATACAGTTTCCTTCCTATTCTTCTTGCCCTTCATATTCTAACAGAAAATTAGTCAGAAAGCAATGTAACAATTTTGTAAACAAATTAGGCTTGAATTGTAACCGTATTTTTATTATAATTAAAGGCAGAAGGGTTAATCTTAGTTTGAAAAAACTATTCATACTCGAACGCACTATCTCGAATGAAAGGTTATTATAATGAAAAAGCTATCAATTTCAGTTCTTGCTTTATCCGTTCTCGTATCGTTTTCGGCTTGTAGTACAGCGAGTGATAAGTATAGTAAATCAGAAAGCTATGCAGCCTCAACTACTGCCGCTTATAATTATGATTATGATTATATCGCCGAAGCAGACTATGAAGAAATATATGTGTATGACGATACGAACTTTATCGGTATGGCAGAAGCCCCAGCGTCAAAGCCGCTCAGTACCGAGTCTGTTACTAACGAAAAGAAGATTATAAAAAACGCCAGCACATCTCTTGAAGCGCTTGATGTATTAACAGCATATAATAAGCTTAGTGATTATATCAAGTCTGTCGGCGGCTATGAATTTTCACGAAATCAAAATCAAAATAGCAATTATGTGCAAATTAGCGCCGTATTCAAGGCTCCGCCAGATAAGCTCGATGAAATACTAGCTTATACCGCAGAATGTGCGGAGGTACGTTCTTCAAATACCTCGAGTGACGATATAACAAACCAGTACTACGATATGCAGCTTAGGCTCGAAAACAAGCGGAAAAACCTTGAAAAATATTACGAATATCTAGCTGCTGCAGACACTGTAGAGGAAATGATACAGATTCAGAGTAAAATCGATCAGCTTATCTACGAAATCGAAAGCTACGAGGGACAGCTTCGTCAATGGAACACCTATGTAGAGGAATCAACGATAAACGTTACGATACACCAAAAGGATGACCCGAATAAAATTGAGGAGCCTGTTGACTGGAGCACAATGTCGGGCGAAAAGCTGCTTTCTGTAATGGGCGACGGATTTAAAAGTGTGTTAAACGGGATATTAACGGGCTTCCAGTGGCTGCTTATAATTATAGTTTCGATTTTACCGCTGCTTTTGATTGCGGGAGTGGTGATATTAATTGTAATCCTTATCTTAAAAAAGAAGAAAAAGAAAGTCCTTCCAAAAAATATAAACGACACTAAAGAAAACTAAAAAAAACTCCTGTGATGCTAATTATAAGGCATCACAGGAGTTTTTTGCGTGTAATAAATTTTTAATAATTATTTTAAAATAAAAATTAATAATAATTGTAATACGAGCCGTTATTAAAGGCAGTGAATGCGGTACCTACAATACCAAATATTACTATCATTATTAATATACTTAAACCGACCGCTATAAGTCCGTAAATCAACACAGCCTTACAGTAATTGGATTTGCTGGTTTTTTCCGTACCTCCAAATGCCCAAACTAGCAATAAAATAAAGCCTGCAAATGGAAGTGAAAGAAGAAAAATTGTCAAAAGCCAATCCTTTATGGACATGGGTTTCTCATAATCATTCTGAACATTCTGCGTAGCATTCTGGGGTGCCTGATATACTATCTGCTGCTGTTGGGGTTGTTGAGTTTGTTGAGGCTGCTGGTATGTAACTTCAGGCTGAACACTTAGCTCTGCACCGCAGTTATTGCAAAATTTCGCAGCATCTGCCATTTCATTTCCGCATAGATTACATTTTTTTGACATAAATTATTCTCCCTTTAATTTTTTAGTTATTTTCTGTTTATTTATATTTTAACATACTTATCAAAATATATCAACATATTTATACTTTATTATTGCTTTATTTTAAATAAAATGATATACTATATAAGTGTGAATTTTTTTATTAGAAAGGAAATTGAGATGAAGGTTAAAAAGGCGGTTATCCTTGCTGCAGGCTTCGGAACCCGTGTTCTGCCCGCTACTAAGGCTATCCCTAAGGAAATGCTTACCATTGTGGACAAACCCGCAATTCAGTATATAGTTGAAGAAATATCTAAATCGGGAATTACTGATATTCTCGTGGTTATTAGTCGAGGCAAAACGGCTATTCAGGACCATTTTGACCGTTCTCCCGACCTTGAAAGAAATTTAGAGGGGAAGAATAAGGAGCTGTACGATTTAGTAACAGCTATACCAAAGCTGGCGAGCATTTCATATATTAGGCAGCAGGAAATTTCGGGTACAGGCAATGCTCTGCTGTATGCTGAAAGCTTTATCGGAAACGAACCTTTTCTTGTTTCGTATGCTGATGATGTAATTATTGGAGAGGACCCCGCAAGTGCACAGATTTGCCGTGTTTTTGAGGAAACAGGCAAGGGTGTAGTTGCAATGAAGGAGGTTCCTACCGAGCTTGTAATGAAATATTCTTCGATGAAAATTGACACTTATCGTGATAATGTTTATAAAATTACCGATATGATTGAGAAGCCGAGGGAGAATGAAATTTTTTCAAATTATTCAATCCTAGGGAGATGCGTTTTACCACCGTCTATTTTCGAGATTATCAAGAATACTCCCAGAGGAGCTGGAAATGAGGTTCAACTGACTGATGCTATGAAAACTCTTTCTAATAAAGAGGGTATGTATGGTGTCGATTTTACGGGTGTTCGTTACGATATGGGAAATAAGCTGGGCATTCTTAAGGCTGTTGTCGAAGTCGGATTAAAAAATTCTGAGGTTGGTACCGATTTTAGAGACTATCTTAAAGAATACATTAAAACAATATAATTAACCTTCTACTTGAATGTAGATTTATTTTATGATACAATACTATATATAAATAATATGTATATACGAAACGAGGACTTTATGAATTCCTTTGCAGAAATTTTTGAATTGATGAAGCAAAATTTGGACTTAACAGATACAGCAATGAAACTTTGGATTAATCCAATCCAACCAGTAAAATTAAATAATAATAAAGTTATTCTTTATGTAAAGGAGCCTTATACAAAGCAAATCGTTTCGGAAAATTATACACATATATTTGAAATGCATTTTAAAGAAATTCTAGGTTTTGCGGTTGAAGTCGAGATTATTTGTGAAAATGACCTTACCTCTGACCAAAAGCTTAAATTTGCTGTCCATATACCTGAGCTTCAAGACGATATTCAAATGGTGGATAAGCTTGAAAAGGCAGTGGCAGGCAGTAATTATCAACACACCTTTGATACTTTTATAGTAGGTGAAAGTAATAGACTTGCATATGCCGCTTGTAAGGCAGTAGCACAAGGGCAAACAAATAGCTACAATCCTCTTTATATTTACAGTCAGCCTGGCCTTGGAAAAACACATTTACTTACCGCTGTCAGCAACGAAATATCTAAAACGAGGCCTCACTGGAACATAATATTTGTTGCTGCTGAGATTTTTGTTAATGAATATGTAAATTCCTTAAAAAATGTTGATTTAAATAACGCTTTTAAAGCAAAATATCGTTCTGCCGATATGCTGCTAGTGGACGATGTACAATTTTTCTCGGGTAAAAAGGAATCTCAATACGAGCTTTTCCATACCTTTAATGAGCTCCACGGTAAAGGTAAACAGATTATTCTTACATCTGACCGTCCTCCTAAGGAAATTAATGATATTGAACAAAGACTACTTACACGCTTTGAATGGGGACTTCTCGCTGATATTTCTATTCCTGAATTTGAAACAAGGCTTGCCATTATAAAACGTAAAGCTGAGCTTCTAAATCTTGAAATTCCAGCAAATGTAATGGAATATATGGCGGACAAGCTCAAAAATAATATTAGGCAGCTTGAGGGTGCAATTATAAAAATGAATGCACTTAAGCTTGTTACTGAGTTTCCACCGACAATTGTAATGGCCCAGAGCGTAATTAAGGATATTTTAACAGAGCAGCAGCCTATCCCTATAACAGTTGAAAAAATTATCAATGAGGTAGGCGAAATTTATAACGTATCAGGTGAGGAAATTCGCTCGCAAAACCGTTCAGCTCAAATTTCTTCTGCAAGACAAATAGCAATATATGTAGTTCATAGAATAACAGGACTAAGCTATACTGCAATAGGACAGGAATTTGGCAAAAGAGACCATTCTACTATTGTATACGCAATAAATAAAGTTAAGGCAATACTTAAGAAAGATAATTCTCTTAAAAATACGGTAGAGGATTTGATAAAAAATATAAGCAATACTCAGTTTTAAGTTTTCAACAAGTTTTAGTTTTCAGCTGTTGAAAAGAAACTCAAAAGTTTAAAACTTCTTTTTATCAACTTTTCAACTTTTTATAAACAATAGCTTGTTTATAAAAAATGGATAAATTTTACGTTAAATAATAGGTTTATAGAATTTTCAACTTTTAAGCGGTCTTAATAATAATAATACAAATATTATATATTATTTTATAGTTTTTAAAGAAAAAATAGAAAGGGCTTTTAATATGAAATTTAAAGCAGACAGAAATAAATTATCGGAAGCGGTAGGAAATGCTTCTAAAGCGTGTGCAACAAAAACAGCTTTTAATTCTCTTGATGGTGTACTTTTAAGCTTAAATGGAAATAAGCTTACCGTAACAGGCTATGATTTAGAAATGGGAATTAAGGTTATGATTATGGTAGACGGTGAAATTGACGGTGAAATAGTCGTTGATGCACGTCTTTTCGGTGATATGATTAAGAGAATGCCGAATGATAATCCTGTTGAAATTGAAGTTAAAGATGAAAAAGATGTAACAGTTCGTTCGGGAAAGATAAAACTTGAAATTCAAGGAACTTCGGGTAATAACTTTCCTAACATATTAGACTTAAATGATGATATATCCTTCGGTATAAAGGAAAATATACTTAGGAATATGCTTTCACAGGTTTCTCATGCTATTGCTCAGACAGATATTAATCCTGCACTTATGGGTGCAAAATTTAATATATGTGATAATATGCTGAGTGTAGTTACCAGCGATGGTGTAAGGCTTGCTTTAAGAGAAGAAAAGGTTACTTATAATGACCTCGCTTTTATTGTTCCAGAAAAGACGGTTATGGAGCTTTGCAGAAATTTATCGGAAAGTGAAATAGAAAATGATGTAAAAATAACTGTTGACCGCAATCAAATTTGTTTTTCTAAAGATAGCTATATTATTTTTTCAAGACTGCTTGAGGGTAAATTTATAGATTATAACAGAATTATTGATTTTAAACCTGAGAGAACCGCAACCGTTAATGTGAGAGAAATGATTTCATCTCTTGAAAGAACCTTGCTTTTAATTACTGAAAGATTTAAAAGTCCTGTGGTTTGTTCTTTTAACGGCGAGGGTGAAGATGCAGTTATGCATATTTCATGTAAAACAAATTTAGGAACAATTGACGAAGATTTGTCTGTTAAATATGATACAAATTATTCAGATAATGATAAGGAAAAGGATTTTACGATAGCTTATAACCCTAAATTTATGCTTGATGCACTTAAAAATTCGGGATGTGATGAGGTTAAAATCATGTTTTTGACTGATTTAAGTCCTATCAAGATTGTTCCTGTAAGTGAAGATGGATTTCTATTTGTAGTTGTTCCTGTCAGGTTGAAGTAATGAACATAATTGATATTGAAATAAATCCTCCTTTTATTAAGCTTGAGCAGTTTTTAAAATTTACGAATATGTGCGAGTCAGGTGGTCATGCCAAGCTTCTTATTCAAAACGGCGAGGTTACTGTAAATAGCGAGATTTGCGAAATGCGTGGGAAAAAGCTTTATAATAACGATATAGTTGCTTTTATAGATGAAGATGAGGCTTTCAGGGTTCATATAAATGATAATTAAAAGAGTTTATGTCAGAAATTTCAGAAATATAAAGGAAGCAGAACTAGAGTTTTCTGAAGGCTGTAATGTTTTTTACGGTCAGAATGCACAGGGCAAGACAAATATGCTTGAAGCTATATCTGTTTGCCTTGGGAGCAGCTTCAGAGGAGCAAGAGCTGCTTCCTTTGTTCCTTTTATAAAGGGAGCAAATAATAATACTCAGATAATGCTGACACTAGAGCTGGATAATCTCGAAAATAAATTAAACACAGTAAAATATGAAATTGATAATAATGGCAAGGCCACTATTGTTTATAATGGCATCGCTTTGAAAAACGCTTATGATTTATACGGTGAGTTAAAATATGTTGTATTTATACCTGATGATTTAGATTTAATAAAGGGCATTCCTGAGTTAAGACGTAATTATATTGATAATATTGCTATACTCCAAAATAAAACTCATAAGAAGATTATGTCAGACTATAAAGAAGCATTAAATCAGCGAAATGCACTTAATTATCAGCTCTCAATGAACAGTAATATGCGTAGTCTAGTTATAGATATGGTAGATGTCTGGAATGATGCGCTCGTTAAGCAGGGACTTAATATAACCTATGGCAGACTTAAATATTATGATTATCTTAAAAAATATGCATTGAATTTATATTCAGAAATTACAGACGGTATAGAAAAGCTGAATATTACATATCAGAGTAATGTTTTCGGTGATATAGAATATATAGGTGATGTTGATTTTAGTGATAAAAAAAGACTTTATGATTTATATTTGGATAAGCTTATAACCGCACCATATAATAATGCAGGAGATTTTAAGACTAGAATTGGTGCACATAGAGACGATATAAGGTTTACGGTAAATGAACATAATATGAGAGAATTTGGCTCACAAGGGCAGCTTCGTAGCGCTGCACTTGTTATGAAGCTTTCAGAAGCAGAGACTATTAGGGATTATAATAGGGAAAGACCTGTTATTTTGCTTGACGAGGTTTTAGGTGAGTTGGACGAAAACAGAAGAAAATTTGTAGTTAAGCATTTTGATAAATCACAGGTGTTTATTACTTCCTGTAATTTTCACGATTTCCAAAATGCTGAAAATATTAAGATATGGCAGGTTGATAATGGAGACTTCAAATTATATTCATCTGGGCAGTGATGTTTCGGTTTATTCAAAAGACATAATAGGTATATTTGATATAGAAAAAACTACGGTTATAAAATCAGTAAATGATTTTTTGTCTGTTTCCCAAAAGAAAGGACAGATTTATTACTGTTCTCTCGATATGCCTGCCAGCTTTATTGTAACAGAAGATAAGGTTTATGTAACTAATGTGTCAACTTTGACCTTAAAAAAAAGAATAAATAATTTTAACGAAAAAGGGCATAAATAACAGAATTTTAGGTTTATAAAAGTATTTTTAAGCATAATTTTACTTGAAAAAATTGCAATTTTGTGATATACTATATATTAATATATATCGTAATGAGTATTATTTGAAGAACATAAAGAGAGGGATATAATAAAGTGGCGAATTTAGCTGAGAAGGCAGAAGATATAACACCGGAAATAGAGGATTTAAGAAAAATTGAGGAGGTTCGTGAGCTTACCCAGGTAGAACATGAATATGGCGCAGATGATATTCAGATACTTGAGGGACTTGAGGCTGTAAGAAAGCGTCCAGGTATGTATATAGGTTCAACTGGACCCTCGGGACTTCATCATCTCGTATATGAAATCGTCGATAATGCAATTGACGAGGCTTTAGCGGGCTTCTGTGACACTATTGATGTACGGATACTACCTGACAACATAATTGAGGTTAGTGATAACGGCAGAGGAATTCCTACTGGCATACACGCCAAGGAGGGTATTTCTGCCGCTACAGTTGTTTATACCATTCTTCACGCAGGCGGAAAGTTCGGTGGTGGAGGATATAAGGTTTCGGGAGGGCTCCATGGAGTCGGTGCATCGGTCGTTAATGCACTTTCTGAATGGCTTGAGCTGACGGTTTATGATGGTGAGAACGTGCATTTTCAGCACTTTGACCGAGGCGGCTACAGCGAACAGATGAAAATTATCGGCAAGGTGGACAAGCCTGGAAAAACTGGCACAACTGTTCGGTTTAAGGCTGATAACCAAATTTTCAGCGTTATTGATTATGATTTTAACATACTGCTTGAAAGAATGAGAGAGCAAGCCTTTTTAAATGCTGGGCTTACTATCAGTATGACCGATGTAAGAGACAGTGAAAATATAAAAGGCAAAACCATGTGTTACAAGGGCGGTATTGTCGAATATGTGGCATGGCTTCAAAAAAAGAGGGGAGCCGATGTTCTCCATGAGGATGTAGTTTATTTCGACGGCGTTATAGATGATGTAACAGTTGAAATTGCTTTTCAGTATAACACAGACTTCAACAGCGAAGCGGTGCGTTCCTTTGCCAACAACATACATACTATTGATGGCGGTGTGCATGAGGTAAGCTTCAAAAAAGCACTTAATAAAGTAGTTAACGATTTCGTAAAGGCATATAAAGAAAAAGAACCTAAGAAAAAAACTAAAGGTAAAAAGGACGAAAACGAAAAAGAATTTACGGCTCTTTCGGGTGAGGCAATTAGGGAGGCTCTTAATGCCGTAATCAGTGTTAAGCTTCCTGAATGTGAGTTTGAGGGACAGACAAAGACCAAGCTCGGTAATCCCGAGGTAGGACCAATAGTATATCGTATTGTTTCGGAAAAACTGACCTATTATTTTGAGGAGCACCCCGAAACTGTACAGATAATCATTCAAAAATCGATTAATTCACAGGCGGCGAGAGATGCCGCTAAGAAAGCAATGGAGGCGAAAAGAAAATCTGTTGCCGATGGTGCAGGGCTTCCTGGCAAGCTTGCTGATTGCTACAGCAAGGATATAGAGAAAACTGAAATCTACATTGTCGAGGGAGACTCGGCGGGGGGTTCGGCAAAGCAGGGACGAAACAGCGAGTTCCAAGCTATACTGGCTTTATGGGGAAAGATGCTAAACGTAGAAAAAGCTCGTGTTGATAAGGTTTTCACAAATGAGAAGCTTCTTCCTGTAGTTAAAGCACTCGGTACCGGTATCGGCGACGAGTTTGATATAACAAAAATTCGTTACGGACGTGTAGTTATTATGGCCGATGCCGACGTTGACGGCTCACATATCAGAACACTACTTCTTACTTTCTTTTTCCGCTTTATGCGGCCACTAATTGAGCATGGTCATGTGTTTATCGCACAGCCGCCGTTATTCAAGGTTTTCCGCGGTAAGCAGGTGCGTTATGCTTTTTCCGACGAGGAAAGAGACGCATTTATCGCTGAGCTTGCTGGCGAAAATAATGCCAAGGTAGACGTACAGAGATATAAAGGTCTCGGTGAAATGGACCCCGACCAGCTTTGGGAAACCACCATGGACCCTGCAACCCGAACTATGGTTAAGATTGAGCTTGACGATGCCGCCAATGCCGACCAGATTTTCTCGATACTTATGGGCGACAAGGTTGAGCCTCGCCGTGAGTTCATTGAACAGAATGCAAGGTATGTTACAAACCTTGATATTTAATTTATAGGATACCAAAATGAACACAAAAGAAAACAACAGAAAGAATATCAAGAAAATGGAGCAGATGAACGTCGTTTTTGACGACGGAGAGAAGATTTCGAAAATAGACGAGGTAACCGCAGAGCCACCGCTTAAGCAGGCTAGAAGGATTGCAGCAATTATTGCGGGTTTACTTTGGCTTTTTGCTGTAATCTCGATTTTTAGCGGAGCCAACAATTTCACCGTTATGCTGCCTTTTCTCATGATATCGCTTGGGGTGATTTCACTTCTGAATGTACCCCGATTTATGTTTTATAAAAAGCGTTTTGATACTGTTATAGCAGTTATAGCAGGTGTTTCCTGCATTATGGCAGGGATAAGCCTGTTTATAATCAACCCACATTAAAAGAAATGATAGGTGGTACTATTGATAGAGATTAAGTACACGAATACGATAGAGGAGATTAAAAAGGGCTTTATCAGTATTCATAATAAATATATGATTAAACGGACAATTCTTTTTTCCGTGGTTTATCTGATTGCGGCGGTTTTAGGAATTGATTTTATCATTAAGGCACCGCAAAGCTTCCCTGGGTATGCGTTAACTGCTCTGGGTGTTGCAATGCTTATTTCGCAGTGGGCACGACCTTATATGGTGAGAAGAAGGCTTGTAAAAACCCTGATGGGGTTTTACGAGGAAAATTACATAGCGCATTTTTACGACGACCGCATTGAGATTGAAACCGAGCTGGTTAATAACGAGAACGCAGAAACCGAAATCGTGGCAATCAGCAGGCACGGAGTGGAAACCGTCACAAACCCTGATATAATAGACGAAAAGGTTGATTTACCTTTAGAGGGGGAAAAGCCCGAAACGTCGGTGATTAATCTTGCGACTGAGGAATTATATTCAAAAGAGGATGAGGAAATGTTCTGCCTCTTTGTGAACCGCGCACTGGTTTATGTATTCCCGAAGCGTTGTATGACTGACGAACAGATTAAAAAGCTACACGATTATTTTTACGATAAAGCTATATAGAAAAGGACAAATTTACGAATGAATAACGGCGAATTAATGTTAATGCACCCTAACGAGAGGGTTAATATAGTCGATATTGAGAAGGAAATGCAAAAGTCTTTTATGGAATACTCGATGTCGGTTATCGTTTCACGAGCACTCCCAGATGTAAGAGATGGTCTTAAGCCTGTACATAGACGTATTCTATACACAAAGCATAAAAAGGGACTAACCCACGATAAGCCCTATCATAAATGTGCCGATACCGTAGGTTCGGTGCTCGGTGAATTCCATCCACATGGTGATGCGAGTGTTTATGATGCGCTGGTTCGTCTTGCACAGAGCTTCTCTATGCGTTATCCGCTGGTTGACGGACACGGAAACTTCGGTTCGGTAGACGGTGACCCGCCTGCTGCTTATCGTTATACCGAGTCACGCCTTGCAAGGATTTCCGCAGAGCTTCTTGCCGATATAGGTAAGGATACCGTTGATTTTCAGCCGAACTACGACGACAGACTGGAGGAGCCGGTTGTTCTGCCCTCCCGCTTCCCAAATCTACTTGTAAACGGAAGCACTGGTATCGCCGTTGGTATGGCTACAAATATACCTCCGCATAATCTTGGCGAGGTAATAGATGCAATAGAGCTTATGATTGATAACCCCGATGTGGATATTGAAAGTATCATGAGCTGTATTAAGGGACCTGATTTCCCGACAGGCGGCATTATTATGGGACATTCGGGACTTCGCTCAGCGTATTATACAGGACGGGGCAAGATTACCTTAAGAGGACGTGCCGAGATTGTCGAGATGAAGAACCATACCAGAATTGTTGTAACTGAAATCCCGTATATGGTTAATAAATCACGTCTGCTCGAAAATATCGGAAACCTGATGCGTGACAAGAGGATAGAAGGGATTTCTGCCCTTCGTGATGAGTCCGACCGTACAGGCATGAAGATTGTAATTGAAATAAAGCGTGATGCTAACGCCAACGTTATTTTAAACAAACTGTACAGCTACACACAGCTTCAGGATACTGTCGGTGTGATTATGCTGGCACTCGTAAATGGCGAGCCTAAAACGCTTAATTTGAAGCAGATGCTGGAGCATTATATAGAGTTCCAGGAGGAGGTTATTGCTCGCCGTACACGCTTTGACCTCGAAAGAACAGAGAAGCGTGCACATATTTTGCAAGGCTTAATTCTTGCGAGCGATAATATTGATGAGGTTATTGCGATTTTACGCAGCAGCAAGGCGATTGTCGAGGGTAAGGAAAGACTTCTCGAACGGTTTTCTGAAATTGATATAGCGGCTCTTGTAATCAGAGCAATGGAGCCGTATGGAACCTTCACGCTGCCCTCTGCTAAGGGGCTTTCTAAGGAGCAGGTTGATGCAATTGTTGCCATGACCTTAGGTCAGCTTACTGGTCTCGAGAGGGAGAAGGTTGCTGAGGAGCTTGCAGGACTGCTTGGGAAAATTGCGGAGTTTACCGCAATTTTGAACGACAGGACAAAGATTTTGTCGATTATCAGCGAGGAGCTTGATGTTATAAGGAAACGTTTTGGCGACGAACGCCGTACATCTATTGAAGCTGTTAGCGGCGAAGTGGACATCGAGGACTTAATTCCTGTTGAGGAAAGCGTTTTAACTTATACAAATATAGGCTACATCAAGCGTCAGGCTGTTGAGGTTTATAATCTTCAGAAGCGAGGCGGCAAGGGTGTTTCGGGAATGAAGCAGAGGGACGAGGATTTCGTCGAGGATTTATTTATTGCTTCAACCCACGACCATATTCTTTTTGTGACTAATCTCGGAAATATGTATCGCCTTAAGTGCTACGAAATACCCGAAGGCTCAAAGCAGAGCAGGGGTACAAATATAGTAAATCTACTACAGCTTCAGCCCGAAGAAAAAATAGCGGCAATGATGAAAACCTCTGATTTTGCTGAAAATAAATTCTTTATATGCGTGACCAAAAGCGGTCTTGTAAAGCGTACCAAGCTTTCAAATTATAAGAACGTGAGAAAGCACGGACTTCGTGCTATTAATCTAAACGAGGGTGACGAAATCGCAGCTGCTTACTTAACAGAGGGCGACAGCTCGGTGCTGGTTGCTACTCATAACGGTGCAGCCATTCACTTTGACGAGACGATTTTACGTCCGCTCGGAAGAACCGCAAGGGGTGTTAGAGCCATTAAGCTCCGCGGCGAGGATTATGTAGTAGGTGCCACAAAGGTTTATGATGAGAATTGTACTATTTTAACTGTTACTGATAGGGGTATGGGACGGCGTGCCGAACTCGTTTCATACAGAAAGCAGAACCGTGGCGGCTTCGGACTGATGAACTACAAGTCTAACCCCGAAAAGGGTTATGTCTGCGGAATACGCTCGATTTACGAGGACGACGATGTTATACTTATCAGTGACGACGGCGTAATTATCCGTATTAGAGCAAACGACTTGAGAACAATGAGTAGGTATGCAAGCGGTGTCCGTGTAATGCGACTTCAGCCTGACAACAGGGTTGTAACCTTTACAAGAACCGAGCATGATGATACTGTTGAGCTTTCCGAGGTAGAAATTACCAACGAGGAGCTTGAGGCAGAGCTTAAAATCGCCATGGAAGAAGAACAGAACGAAAAGCTTGAGCCAGATACCGAAATCGACGATGCTGAGGAAATAGAAGAAACCGACGAAGATAGTGAATAACAAATAAAAATAAACGGCTAACCTATTATTACTTAGGTTAGTCGTTTAGGGTTTTAAATAACACGTACAGCTTTAACTCCGAGCCGAACAAGCTCATTCACAGCGGCTTTGTCGAAACGTTCACCCGGCATTATAAGAGGAACGCCTGGTGGGCAGACTGCGTCTATGCTGGCACAGATTGTTCCTACCGCTTCCTTTATAGGAACGGTTTTCGCATTTTCGCCGAAGTAGGCTTCTCTGGGGTTAAGCATTTTCTGCGGCTTTAGCATCGGCGGTGTGATAATTACCAATGACGGCTTTTTCTTAATTTGTAATAAGGTTTCATACAGCTTATTAAGCTCTGTCTCTGTGGTTATAACCGAAAAGAGCAGGATTACATAACGCTCATCTGACATTTCACATTCTACACGGTTTTCCCGTAGAATATCGGCGAAGTCAAAGCCGCTGTAACCGTATTCGGCAGTGTCTAGGGTTATCCGAAGTAAATCTGAGCGTTTAAGGACGTATATTTCACTAAGCTTATTCTTTAAATCGTTTATTTTATGAAAAATATCGATTTTATTCTCGCTTATATATTTATTACATAAATCGAGGCTCTCAAGGATTAAATATGATGGGCTGGTGGTTCCGTGAAGTGCCATAGATGCCTTAAGAAGCTCTCGCGAATAACATCCGTTAGAGTGCAGATACGCTGCTCCTGTAAGCGCAGGTAAGGTTTTGTGGGTGCTGTCAGCTACAAGCGTAGCACCGTTTCTAATTGGGTGGCTGTCTGTAAAAACCTTATAACTGCCATGTGCGTTATCGACTAGAAGGGGAATATTGTACCTGTTTGCAATTTTTGATATTTCTGCGATATCGCTTTCTCCGCCGTAATAATCGATGCTATTAATAAAGACCCCGCCGACTTCGCTAGTAATAAGGCTTTCGATTTTTTCAGGGCTTATATCGGCACTCAAATATTCATCGGGATATACCCATAGGATTTCGATACCCAGCAAAACAGCTGACGAGATTAAGCTGCGGTGGGAGTATCTCGAGGCTATCAGTTTTCTTTTACTGTTTCCGTTAAAAACCGCAGTAAGCATAGTCTGTATAGCAAGTGTACTGCCGCTGCAGGAATAGAGAGTATCAACCGAGCCAAATAAAGCCGAACAGATTTTTTCGCTTTCGAGAATAATCGAGCTGCTTTCATATAGATTATCCGAGCCAATGATTTCGGTAATATCAGAAAGCTGAAGCCGTCCTTTATGACCTGGGGTATGAAGACGGAGAAAATCGCCTTTGTTATAATCGTTTAGAAAATCATATATGGGTGTTTTCAAAATAATAAATTCCTTTGGGGGTTAAAATGTTTTTCAAAAAGAAAAGCGATTTTTCAATGTCACTGGCACATAAAAAATCGCTTGATAAAAGGGCTATTAAGTATGCGGTCTCACGAAGCAGTGAAGATTATATCGAAACAAAGCTTGGCGAAAACGGTGCTATAAATATAGTTGACAATGAGTTTATGCTGGTATGCAGCGGAAAAAATATAATTCGTGCCGATTTAGCGGCTGTGGATATTTCTGAGCTGATGAATCTTTCGGGAATTACCATCAGAGGCATTAATCTAGATACTGGCGAGAAGATGAATGTAACCGCATATTTTAGCGACGGCACAGTCAGGGTTAAGTAGTTTAATAAATATAACATGACCTCTAGAGGAGTGTCAATCCGAAGGATTGATGCGACCGTTATTAAAACTACCGCAGTAGTTTTAATAAATATAACATAACCTCTTGAGAGACTGCGGTGCGAGCGATCTTTGAGCATAGCAGTCTCGGTTATTAAAACAGTCGTAGACTGTTTTAATAATTTACCCTTTGCCCGTCATTGGGAGGAAAGATAGCTCTCCTTCTCCGTTACGACCGACGGAGGTTCTTGTATAGCACTGCTCCGAGGTAATGATGTCGCTGTCAATTCTGATGGTGACACCTGGCCACAAGGTCTTTTTCGCTACTACATACAGTTCCTGCGACTCGGCTAAAAGCTCCTCAAGCTGTGAAATTCGCACCATTCTTTGCTTTATTTCCTTTTGATTTGTAAAGCGAGTTCGGATTGCAGAGGATAGCATGGCTTCACGGTCGGGAGATAATTGACCTGTGGTTTTCTTATGTGCCTGTAACAGCTCAACTACCTGAATAAGCTTATTAATTTGAATTTCAAGCTCTCTAATTCGACCCTGTTGGTCTAGCTTTTCTTCGTTCAAAACGGCGCCGTTTCCAAGCGTAATTCTGGTTTTTGTATAAGTTTCAGAGCCTATAATGTTTGCAGTCATGCCCTCAATTGCAGTATATTTACCGCCGACGATTACACCCTTACCAGTGATTGCACTTAGCTTTCCGCCGCAGAAAACGTCACACATTATGAAAGAGGCGGACATAATATCCCCGTCACACTGAATTTTACTACCCTCGCAGAAAGCAATTTTAACGTTACCCCTTGCGATAACATCGGTGTTAATGCAGCCCATGGAAAGATTAACGTCTCCGTCAGCTATAAGCGTTGCGCCGATTACACTGCCGTTTACAGTTATATTTTTACCCGATTTGACTGTATAATTTTCGCGAACCTCACCCTTTACGATAACGTTTCCGATAAAATCTATATTTCCAGTGCTGACATCGATATTTTCTTTAATTATTAAGTCCTCGGCGACATTAAAATGGTCCTTCTCCCAGGTAAGATTTCCATCAACTGCCGCTCTAAGCTCCCCTGTTTCCTCGTCAAGAATGGTGCCCCCCCCCACCTTACAGGTGGCAGATTTAGGAGGCATTGGGGTAATCACAAGCCCAGAAACATCCATTCCGTCCGTTCCCTCTTGAGGCTTTACAACCTTAAGAATAGGGGTGTCTTTATAGATATTCTTTACAAGACCTAAATTCTTGTAATCTACCTCATCGAATTCCGCAGTTTTAGGCGCAAGGTCACTCGAAGGCTCATAAAAATATTCTATGTAACCGTCTATACCGTCAACAGGCTCTATACCAGTTGCAATAATGGTTTTTTTATCGTAAATCCCACGCTCCACCATGTCAGCAACGACATCTTTCTTAATACCAAAGGTGACACCAGTGGTGTTAATTTCCTTCATGACATCTTCAAGAGTGAGCTCGGTTCCTCCGTTTTGAGGTTCGGTTATTGTAAGGCTGGCGTTAAGTCCGTCCCCGGAAATTGTAATCAAGGCAAGGCTATCCTGAGGAATGGCAGTGACTAGCTCGTCAAGCAGGGTGTTTTCTCCTGCAAGCTTTTGAGTTTCTTCGGACATGGGGACACCTCCTTATGAATTTGGGTGCTTGTTGTCATAACCGCGTTTATTACATTGTAACATATATAGTAAATTTTTGTCAAGTATCATTGAAATATGATGAAAAAGACAAAAGAGGCTTACACTTATTAAAAATAAGCGAAGTCCCCTCTGCCTTGTGAATATATGAAGTATTTACGAAGAAGTCGTAATTTATACTTACATTATGAACTAAAAATTATCGCTTGTCAAGCGGTTTTAGCTTAGACACAAAAACTTTACGCTTATTTAATAGTTTGTTCGCATTTTAATTAACGGGAGGGGAAAAATATCCTAAAAAAATTAACTTTTCCTATAATGATGGCTTTACTTGTGGTTATATGCGTTGTGATACAGGTAAACGCTTATCGTAATACGGATTTTTATACAAAAGAAATCGAAGATACCGTGCTAAATACCGAAGCAGAGCCGTTTTTTGACAAAATCAATATCAAAACAGCCGATAAATAGGCTCTAATGACGCTTAAAGGAATAGGAGAAGTTTTAGCCGACAGAATAATCGAATATCGACTGGGTAATGGAAATTTTACCGATATCGATGAGCTTATGGAGGTTTGGGGGATAGGTCAGGGGATTTTTGATGCCAATAAGGAAAGCATTACCGTTCGTTAAGCTCGTAGTATTCGTCAAGCGTAAGCCCTGAGTCATATATCAGCTTTGCTTTAGCTTCACCGACATATCTGTAATGCCACGGCTCGTAGTCGAAGCCCGTTATATCGCTTTTGTCTTTATGATATCGGAGAATGAAACCGAATTTCCATGAGTTTTCGTAAAGCCATTCAAATTCGGCGGTGTTCTCAAAGTCGTCGGTTATGTCATCGTGTGTTTTGTACCAGTCCTTATTTATAACATCAATCGAGACACCAGCATTATGTTCACTTTCACCAGGCAAAGCTATTTGAGAAGCGGTAATTTTAGCAGCCTCTTCCCGGTCATAGCCCTCATATATCAGGCGGTCGATGTAATCGTCAAAGTTTTCTCTCTGCTTTTGAAATGAGCGGTAAGCAGAAATAACAACAAGAGTAATTCCGTCCTTTTCAGCGGCAGCAATCAGCTCTCTCGCTTTGCCTGCACAGCGGGAATCCAAGCTGAAATCCTTGTATATTTTCTCGAGTATTATTTGCTTGTCGTAGTCGGCAGGTAAAGGATATTTGCTGTTTACTATAAAATATGCCCATTCCTCGCCTGTCTCATGAGCTGGTTCTGTTTCGCTAATGTTTTCGGGTATGCTTTCGATTATGCTTTGGGGTGTGTTTTCAGATATGCTTTCGGAGCTGGTGAAAGCAGCGGTTTGTGATGTTATTTCGGGGCTATTGACTGTCGCAAGTATAATAACCGTGCATATAAGCATCAGAAAAAATACCGAGCAGCTTATTATTAATGTAACTTTTTTCATTTATTAATCACTTTTCCTCTTATGCCAATGACAATCAAGTATTATCGTAGGGGATATCCCCGTTTGCTTTGTCACCCAGCGGTTTGAAACAAATTTTAACCTGTAAGCAAAAGATAATGAAAATTTTGTTTCAAACTTATTCTTACATATTGTTGTTTTCTATATATATCATCGGCTGAAAAGCCGTAATTTTAAGGGGTTATTACGTATTATGATTTTTTTCCATGTGATTATTTGTATTTTTGCGTTGCTTATTCTAATAGCGGCTGTCAGAGCTGTCGTGATTAAGAAGGAGTATAATTCACCGAAGCCCTTCGATATGAAGTCGGAGTGTACTGATTACAATACTTATGCCGAAAATTTGTCTAGGATAATCCAAATTCCCACTATCAGTATACGCGGTGTTTCTGACAACACGAATATTTACAAGCTGCACGAGCTTTTTGCCGAGCTGTACCCGTATATTTATAAACAATGTACGGTAACCGATATTGACGGAGCCCTGTTATATAAACTGTCTGGAACTAATGAAAAGTTGCAACCGATTTTATTAATGTCGCATCAAGATGTAGTTGAGGCAACGGGAAAGTGGCACCATGAGCCTTTTTCAGGTGAAATTAAGGATAATAAAATTTGGGGTAGGGGTACTGTTGACACCAAGGGCTCGCTTTGTGCAATGCTCGAAGCTATGAATGAATTAATTCGTGACGGCTTTATCCCCGAACGTGACATGTATATCGCAAGTTCAAATAACGAGGAAATAACGGGCGATGGTGCTATTAAGACAGTCGAATATCTCTACGAAAGAGGCATAACCTTTGAGCTGGTTATGGACGAGGGTGGTTCGGTGCTTGCAACTGAAGCAGGGCAGGCACTTGTTCCTCATAACGCAATGGTAGGTGTATTCGAGAAAGGTAGAGCCAATATAAAGTTTATTGCAAACAGCAGTGGGGGACACGCAAGCGTGCCTTTTAATAAAAACCCGTTCGCAAGACTTGCGAAGCTGGTTTATATAATAGAAAATCGAAATCCATTTAAGAAAAGAATTACGAGACCCGTTATATTACAGTATAAGGCTATGGCACCTTATATGAAGCATTTTAGGCATCGCTTTTTATATGGAAATCTATGGCTGTTCAGGTTTTTCCCAGCACCGCAGATTATGCATAAGCAGGGTGGACAGACGGGAGCAATGGTTAAGACCACCTGCGTTTTTACTATGGCGGAGGGGAGTAAGGGTGCTAACGTTATTCCTGAGCAGGCGACCTTAACGGCTAACTGTCGCTTTATGATACATGAGCCGCTTAAGCCCTCGTATGCAAAGCTTGCAAGACTCGCTGATAAGCTGGAGCTTAAAATGGAGATGATAACAGGCTTTGATGTGCCGCCTCTTGCCGACATGGAAAGCTATGCATACAAATACGTTAATCATAGAATACAGGAAAGCTTCGGCGATATACCTCGTATTCCTTACATAATGCTTGCGGGAACCGATGCCAGACATTATACAAAAATTTGCGACTGTGTGCTAAGATTTGTACCGCTTATGATGACAGCAAGGCAGTTAAATTCTGCCCATGCGGTTGACGAGAATATAAACGTTGAGGCTTTAGCACGGGCGGTAAGATTTTATTACGATTTTATGAAAAATTATGGTGAGCCTACTTATTAATTATTCACATATATTTAACTTTTATAACCTTGCTTTATTAAAATAAATATGATAAAATTACAGAACCATAGATTATTTGGGGGTTTACATGAAACAAATTGATAAGGTTAAGAATGCGATGCTTTCCGTACAAAGAATGTCCTGGGAACAGGGTGTCTCTATGCAGGCACTCCTCGAAGCAGGCGAGAGCGATACTGTGGTAGCAATGGCACACGAGGCTGTTTTAAAGCAGGTGAGTGACGGAAGAATGGCAATCGCAGGCGATAATGTAGCGATTTCAGACCCTGCCTCGAACGGTGAAGCCGTACTTCGTGCCTTTGAAATGACCGATGACGAAATGTATAAAAATGCCGCAGATAAAATGCTCGAATATTATATGATATATGCACCACATACCGAGGACGGCGTTATTTATCATAATTCGGTGTCGTTTAATGAAAAATTTTCCCCGAAGCAGATTTGGGCTGACTCCTGTTATATGGTACCTCCGTTTCTGGCTGTTATGGGGGAACCAATTGAAGCGGTTAAGCAGCTTGTGGGATATATGTTTTATCTTCGCGATGATGAAACAGGGCTGCTTTTTCATATATACGATGCTGAAAAAAAGGAGTTTGTGCGTCGTAAGCTGTGGGCGACAGGCAACGGCTGGGCTCTCTTGGGTATAGCGCGAGTGGTAGATGAAACAGAGAAGCAGGGAGATACCGAAAGTGCTGAAGTCCTTAAGGAAACGGGTATAGCAATACTTGATGCCATGCTGGAGCTTCAGGACAAGAGTGGTTTATTCCACGATATTCTTGATGATAAGGAAAGCTTTCTCGACGGTGCCTCTGCAATGGCAGTAGCAACCTTTATATACAGAGCCATTCATAGTAAATGGCTGGATAAAAAATATAAAAAAACTGCTGATAATATCCGCAAGGTAATGAAAACGAAGGTGGACGATTACGGAATTGTTCACGGAGTGTGCGGTTCGCCAAGCTTCGATAAAGAAGGCACCTCGTGCGAGGCACAGGCGTTTTTTATCATGATGGAGACATGGGCGGATAAACTGAATTAAAATTAGGGGCTGGCTACCTAGGCACCCCGAAACCGACGACAATCGCATGGTTTCGGGCTGTCAAGGATGCCAGCCCCTACATCTTATATTTGTTACTTCTTAAATTCGTCCTTAATGCTTTTTCCCAGCTCCTGCATGGATTTACCGAAGCTAGTCATCGCGTTCTTAGCATCACTTTTAAGCTTTTGACCTTGCTCAGATTTTGCAAAGTCGCTGGCTTTTTCAACACATACATCGATTGCCTTGCCGATTTCGCGAAGTCCTTTGTCTATTCCTTTTTCAAAATCACTCATAGCCTTCTCCTTTTCGTCTGCTCCTTCAGATTTGTTAAAGCCAGTCGGGATAAGCTTTTCCTTGCCTCCCATGTATGGACGGAGAGCAACAGGAACCGATACCGTGCCGTCTGCTTGAAGATTGTTTTCAAAGAAGCAGATTAACATTCTGGGGGGTGCAACAACAGTGTTGTTTAGAGTGTGGGCAAGATACTTTTGACCATCTTCGCCGCGAACCCTTATACCGAGACGTCTTGCCTGTGCTTCGCCGAGGTTTGAGCAGCTTCCTACCTCGAAATACTTCTGCTGTCTAGGCGACCAGGCTTCCACATCTACACTCTTAACCTTTAAATCTGCGAGATCTCCAGAACAACATTCGAGTGTGCGAACGGGAATATCCAGTGTACGGAAGAAGTCCACAGAATTTTTCCAAAGCTTATCGTACCATGCCATGCTCTCCTCTGGCTTACATACAACTATCATTTCCTGCTTTTCAAACTGATGTATACGGTAAACGCCGCGTTCCTCAATACCGTGTGCGCCGACCTCTTTCCTAAAACAAGGGGAATAGCTGGTTAAACACTGCGGTAGAGTTTCCTCTGGTAAAATTGTATCGATAAATTTACCAATCATGCTATGCTCTGATGTACCGATAAGGTATAAATCCTCGCCCTCAATCTTGTACATCATGTTTTCCATCTCGGCGAAGCTCATTACACCTGTAACCACCTCGCTCCTAATCATAAAAGGTGGCACACAGTAGGTGAAGCCCCTGTCAATCATAAAGTCACGTGCATAGCTGAGAATTGCCGAATGTACCCGTGCAACATCACCCATAAGGTAATAAAATCCGTTACCCGACGTCTTTCTTGCGCTGTCTATATCTATGCCCGAAAAGCTCTCCATAATGTTCACATGATAAGGGATTTCGTAATCGGGGATATTGGCTTCCCCAAAACGCTCAACCTCAACATTTTCCGAGTCGTCCTTTCCAACAGGAACCGATGCATCAATGATGTTCGGAATTTTAAGCATTATCTCATGAACCTGCTGTTCAAGCACCTTTTCGCTTTCCTCAAGCTTAACAAGCTCTTCGTTGTAGCCTACTACCTTTTGTTTTGCGGCTTCGGCTTCTTCCTTCATGCCCTTGGCAAACATTCCGCCGATTTCCTTGCTTACAGAGTTGCGAAGTGCCCGTAAATCATCACAGCGTGTCTTTACGTTTCTGTATTCCTCATCGAGAGCGATAACCTCGTCAACGAGAGGAAGCTTTGCGTCCTGAAACTTCTTTTTTATGTTTTCCTTTACGGCTTCGGGGTTTTGTCTGACAAATTTAATATCAAGCATTTGTTTACACTCCTAATTTATTTACTATTTCTCTTACCTCGTCCTCGCTTGTTACCTCGATTTCGATGGTTACCTTGTTTTTGGCTTCGGTAATCTTTACGGTTTTACCGATTGCGTTCCTTAGGCTTATTTCAGCTTCTTGGTAGAAGATGTTTTTCTTTGGCTTTTCGGTGATTTTGCTTTCGGTTAAGTCGTTTGCGTTCTTGATCATTTTTTCAAGAGCACGAACGGAAACACCGTCTTTCACTACCTTTGCGGCGAGCTCTATCATTTGCTTATCGCTTTTAGCCGCCATTAACGCCTTGCAATGTCCCTTTGAAATTTCGCCGCTGCTGACAAGCTTTTTGACTTCATCGGGCAGAGTGAGCATTCTAAGAGCATTTGTTACAGAGGAACGGGCCTTGCCGACCTTCTTTGCTACATCCTCCTGCTTCATGTTAAAGCGTTCAATCAGCTCCTGATAGCCCATCGCTTCTTCAATCGGGTTTAAGTCCTCACGCTGTAAATTCTCGATAAGAGCAATCTGCATGGTTTCGATATCCGAAAGCTCCATTATCCTTACAGGAACCTCGGTTAAACCCGCTATTCTCGCTGCTCTCCACCGTCTTTCGCCGGCTACAATCTGATAACCCTCGCCAAAAGGACGGACGGTGAGAGGCTGAATAATTCCATGCTCAGCGATTGAATCTGCCAGGAGATTGAGCTTTTCGTTATCGAATGCCTTACGAGGCTGGTCTCGATTGGGTTCTATCTGACTAAGCTTAAGCTTGGTAACGTTTTCAGTGGCAACGCCGTCAGAGTTTATATCGTTTATATCATCGTCAAAAATGCTGTCGAGTAGATTTCCAAGTCCTGATTTTTTCGCCATTCATCTATCCTTCTTTCGTTTCGTTTGATATTTCCTTGCATTTTGCGAGGACTTCCTTTGCAAGTCGGTTGTAAGCCTCTGCTCCCTTTGAAGTGCTGTCGTAGTAGATAATAGGTTCCCCGTGGCTGGGAGCTTCGGCTATCCTTACGTTTCGGGGTATTTCTGTTTTGAATATTATGTCGGGTGGGAATTTTTTCTTTATGTTCAGCATTACCTCACGGTTGACAGTGAGCCTTTTGTCAAGCATTGTAAAGACTATTCCCATTATTTGTAAGCTTTTATTAGTTGTTTTTTTAATACGTTTTACAGTAGTGAAAAGCTCTGCTACTCCCTCAAGGCTGTACGGCTCACACTGCATAGGGATTATTATTCTGTCACAGGCTGCAAGCCCGTTCAGAGCCAGCACCCCGAGAGAGGGAAGGCAGTCGATTATGATAATATCATATTTTTCTCTAACCTGCATAAGAGCCTTCTTAAGCTGTAAGGTCTTATTTTCGAACTGGAGAAGCCTAACCTCACCCTCAGCAAGCTCTTGAACGGAGGGCATTATGTCAACATTCTTAAAATTCGTGGGTAGAATAGCATCTGCGGGACGAACGTCACCCATCAATACATCGTATGTAGTGGAAGTAAGTCCTTTTTTTGAAATACCGTAGCCAGTGGTAGAGTTTCCCTGCGGGTCTAAGTCAACTAACAAAACCTTTTGTCCCATGCTGCCAAGAGAAGCCGAGAGGTTTATTGCTGTAGTGGTTTTTGCAACGCCACCCTTTTGGTTAACGATGGCGATAATACTGCTTTTACTGCTCAAAACCGTTAATCTCCTTAATATGTAATAATCGTCATTACAAGTATAACACACTTAAGATATAAAATAAAGCTTTTTGCATTAAAATCGGTAATTTAGACAATAAAAACTTCCCATAAACGAGCAAAACCTCTGCGAATTCTAGGAGAAAAAATCCGCAAAGGTTTTTCGTTCTACGTCTTTAGTAGTAGAGCTTCTCGAAGAGAATTTCTACGTCTTTAGTAGTAGAGCTTCTCGAAGAGCGTGTTCTACGTCTTTAGTAGTAGAACTTCTCGAAGAGAATTTCTACGTCTTTAGTAGTAGAGCTTCTCGAAGAGAAGTTCTACGTAGAACAATATATGGTATCATTTAAGAGGTATACGCACTACATATTCGACAAAATCGTCGGTTTTACTCTGTTCGGCTACGCAGTTTATACCCGCGCGCTTCATCTGTTCGATAGTGTGGTTGAAGGTGTTTATATATAAGCCGACTTGCTTAAATGCCCAGGTTTTTTTCGGCTTTGCTTCGGGTCTATCTGCTAGCATTTCATCGATTAGCTTATCGGACTGACTTGTATTCAGTTGATTTGTGCTTATTTTTTCTATGGCTTGTATTCTTCTTTCGGGAGGCAGCTTAAGGAGGGAACGAGCCTGCCGTTCGTTAATCCTGTATCTTAGAACCATGGCTTTTTCCTCATCGCTTAGCTTAAGAAGTCTTAGCTTGTTTGCTACTGTTGATTGTGCTATGCCAAGCTTTGTGGCACAGGTTTCTTGTGTTACACCATATTTTTCAATTAGCGTCTTTATCGCAAGTGCTTCCTCTATGTAGTTTAGGTCAGAGCGTTGTATGTTTTCAAGAACTGCAAGTATGGCAGAATTTTCGGAGTCTGCTTCTATTATAATACAGGGAACTGCATCCATGTTTATAAGTTTTGCGGCTCTTAGACGCCTTTCGCCTGATATGATTTCGTAGCTGTAGTCCTCGGTTTTCCTAACCGTGATTGGCTGTAGCATTCCGTTTTGTTGTATACTTACCGCAAGCTGTGACAGCTCGTAATCGTCAAATATCACCCTAGGCTGCGCTGGATTGGGTTTTAGCGCGTAAGTAGGTATTTCAACCACACGGTTAATCATGGTTTCTGTAGTCGCAGTTTTTTGAAAGCTAGACATTATACCCATATTGTAATCCCCTTGTAAATTTAATAGTATATTCTGATTTTAGCATAAATAATACCGCCTTGCTACAAGAAGATTTCGCTTAAAATCGACAGGTTCATTTATAATACAAAAGGAAAACCCACTTTAAAGTGGGTTTTTTGAGATATTGGTTGATTTTCTGGGGAAATTTGTCGGAGTTTGCGATATTTTCTTTATAATTATGAGATGCCTTTTATCACCCTTTGGAAGCTCGTATTCTATAACCTCGATAAACTCACCGCCAAGGTGAATAAGTGCATTGCTTATATTTTCTGTTTCCGGGTTTGCGCCTTTCATTGATATAAAATATCCGCCGACTTTTACAAAGGGAAGCGAATATTCTAATAGAGAGGGGAGATTTGCAACTGCACGTGAAACTGATATATCATATTTTTCACGAAATGTATTCTTATGTGCCAGCTCCTCGCTTCTCCCATGAATGGTGTGGTAGTGTAAATCTAGTCTGGTCTTAAGCAAATTAAGGTAATCTATACGTTTTTGTAGGCTATCTAGCAGCATGATGTCAAGGTCAGGTCTCAAAATGTTCCAAACCGCTCCGGGGAAACCTGCGCCTGTACCTATGTCAATAATTCGTGTTCCACGTGGAACGTCAAATAAATTTAACGGGAGCGCGCTATCAATAAAGTGCTTTTCCCAAATATCATCATGTTCAGTTATTCTGGTAAGATTTACCGACTTGTTATATTCGAGCATGAATTCTTCTAGAGTGCTTAACTTTTGGGTTTCGTCTGCTGTAAATTCATAGCTTATTCTCATTCTGCAGTGTTTCCTTTTTGTGATGCAAGCCAAATCAAGAGCACCGACACATCAGCGGGATTAACACCCGAAATACGACCGGCTTGTCCTATGTTTAGTGGCTTGTGCTTGTTGAGCTTTTCCTGTGCTTCTGTACGAAGCCCGTTTATAGTCTTGTAATCTATATCAGTAGGGAGAGCCTTCTTTTCAAGCTTTTTTGAATGTTCGATTTGCTCAAGCTGAGTTTTGATATAACCCTCGTACTTTATTATTGTTTCAAGCTTGTTTATTATATCTGCACTTATTGTGGGTGCAGTTTTGTCAAATCTAATCAGGTCGTTATAAAGTATCTGAGGACGTTTTAACAATTCGATTGCTTTTACGCTTTGTGAAATGGGTGATGTTCCATGTGAAACAAGGAAATCGTTAAGCTCCTCTGAAAGCGGTATGGAGGTTTTCTTTAAACGAAGAAGCTCATTTTCGACCTTGCTTTTCATCTCAATATATCTGTTATAGCGTTCGTCTGAAATCAAGCCGATTTCATATCCTATGTCAGTCAATCGTTCGGGTGCGTTATCCTGTCTCAAAATCAAGCGATACTCCGAACGAGAAGTCATCATACGGTACGGCTCGGTACAGCCCTTTGTTACTAAGTCGTCAATCAGTGTTCCTATGTAAGAACTGGGTCTGTCGAAAATTATCTGCTCCTTGCCCATGATTTTACGGGCAGCATTTATTCCTGCAATAAGCCCTTGCGCCGCCGCTTCCTCGTAGCCAGAGGTGGAGTTAAATTGCCCTGCACCATACAAATTCGGAATAGACTTAAATTCTAGAGTAGCGTATAAATCCAGTGGGTCCACGCACTCGTATTCTATCGCATAAGCGGGACGCATTACCTCAACGTTTTCTAGCCCCTTAATGGTGCGCATAAATTTAAGCTGTACGTCCTCGGGGAGGGAGGACGACATACCCTGTATATAATATTCGTCGGTGTCAAGCCCCATAGGTTCTACGAAAATCTGGTGCCTGTCCTTATCCTTAAAACGAACCACCTTGTCCTCAATGCTCGGACAATATCGTGGACCAATTCCCGCAATTCTGCCGCTGTAAAGGGGGGAAAGATGCAGGTTTTCCATTATAATTCTATGTGTCTCGGAGTTTGTGTAGGTAATATAACAGCTTGTGATATTTTTAAGCTCAAGTGTGTTGTCGAACGAAAACGGGATTATTTCTTCATCGCCTTCCTGCGCTTCCATTTGTGAAAAATCAATTGAACGACGATGAACTCGTGCGGGTGTACCTGTTTTAAATCTTCGTAAAGTTACTCCAATATCACGAAGCGAATTTACGAGCTCGTTCGCTGGCATAACACCGTCTGCGCCGCTTTCATAGCTTTGACTGCCTACATGTATCATTCCGCCTAGATACGTTCCAGTAGTGATAATTACCGCTTTTGCGTAATAATTCATACCTAGTCTTGTTTTTACGCCCTTGATTTCGCCGTTCTCATATAGGACTTCAACAATTTCACCCTGCTTAATATCCAAGTTTTCCTGTCCCTCGAGTGCTTGCTTCATGTATAGATGGTAATGCATCCTGTCACTCTGTACACGAAGCGAGTGAACGGCTGCACCCTTGCCTTTGTTAAGCATACGGGACTGGAGCATGGTTTTATCGGCGGCTTTGCCCATTTCTCCGCCCAGTGCATCGATTTCGCAAACAATCTGACCTTTTGCCGAACCGCCTATACAAGGATTGCAGGGCATATTAGCTATGGTGTCAAGCGATAGGCAGAAAATCGCAGTTTTCATTCCAAGTCTTGCTGCGGCAAGTGCCGCCTCACAGCCTGCGTGACCGGCACCGATTACAACTATATCGTAGTTAAAAATAAATTCCACTTCTTCCTTTAAAATCTATTCATATAATAGCATTTTTGGGAAGAAAATGCAAGTCCGACATAAAAACAGGGGTCTAGCCTTTCTTAGCTAGACTCCTGTAAACTTTATTCTTTTAATTTAAAGGTTGATATCTGCTCCTTAAGCAGATTTGCAAGCGCGCTCATTTCCTCCGAAGCGGCGGCACTTTCCTCTGCTGAGGAGCTGATGTTGATTGTGACATCTCCTACCTCGGACATACCTACATTGATGTCATTGAGAGCACGTTTCTGCTCGGCGGTTGCTTTTGCGATAGCGTTCACAGTATCGACATTGCTCTTAATTTCCGATATAATTTTATGCAGGCTTTCTGCGGTTTCCTCAGCTATCTGGTTGCCTAGATTTGCTTTTTCAATTGAGTTAGAGATTAGCTGAGCTGACTCGCTTGCAGCATCGGCACTCTTTGAGGCGAGATTTCTGACCTCCTCTGCCACGACTGCAAAGCCTTTTCCGTGCTCACCTGCTCTTGCGGCTTCAACTGAAGCATTTAAGGCGAGGATATTCGTTTGAAAAGCGATATCGTCGATTACCTTCATTACCCTGCTGATAGAGAGACTGGCTTCGTTAATATCCTTGACGGCAGCAAGCATCTTGTTCATTTCATCTGCACTTAGTTCGACGCCCGAACGAATTTCGTTGCTTTGCTCAGCAGCTTTAAGAGTGTTTTGTGTATTTTCAGCTATGCTCTCGAGCGAAGCTGTAAGCACCTGCGTTAGGCGTTCTACGGTGGCTGATTGTTCTGTCGCACTTTCAGCCAGTAGCGTTGCACTGTCCGAAATCTGGAAAGAGCCAGCCGCTACCTCGTTTGAAGCGGTGTTTATCTGTGAGAACATATTGTTCAGATTTGTTACCATGTGTGAAACGGCTTTGCCTATGCTGTCCTCGTCGGATAAAAGCTTTATCTCGATACGCAAATCACCTTCTGAAACCTTCATAAGCTCTTCGTTTATACCGTTAAGGTGTGCGACAAGATTTAAGTACGCTCTTACACAGTGTGCAATTTCGTCCTTGCCGTTTGCGTCGGCTTCGGAGCGTTTTAAGTTTTCAGGAGAGATAACGGTGTTCCCAGTTGTACAAATATGTACTAATGTGTCACGCATACGATTTACAGGAGGAACAATTCCGCGTATTAACATAATAGCCGCAGCGATTGAAACTAGAAGTGTCAGTGCCGATATTATTAGGGATATAACCATGCTTGCTATGGCGGCGGATTTTGTTCTAGTTATAATATCGGCGGCCTGATTATCCAAATCTGTTGAAAAATTAAGTATCTCATCGTCTATTGTATCGCCAAGTTTAGAGCATTGTGAGATATAAACATCGCAGGTGTTGCAAATGGAGACGAACTCATCGAGAAGGCTTATATAAGGTGCAATGCAGTCCATCATTTTCTGTGCTGCATCTTTATTCACCTGAAGCTTTGAGTTGTCATAAAAATCAGTAAGCTCTGCCATAAGGGCATCACTTAATGCCGATATTTCATCGTTTAATGCCACATCATACGATGTGAGCATTTCTGCTGAAATAAATAGCATTTCTTTTATTACATTAGAATAACCAATAGCTGAGTTAAGTCTTTCCGCACGTCTGTCTTTGTCTGCTTTCGGTAAATCGGGGTTGGCGTTTTCTTCAAGCCATAGCTCCATCTGTGTGTTATAAAGAGCGAGGGAAGCCTCACTTAGATTACTAGCGACTTTGTCTGCGCTTTTGACAATAGTATCAATCTGGGTGTTGGTATACTGTACATTAGTAAGCCATTGTTCCCACTGCTCCATATACTGCCGTATCATATCTACTCTAGTGGCGTATTTGTAAAAATCCTTATCCTCTTGCAGCGTAAGCACTATTTGGTCGATGTATTCGTACGAACTGCTTATCCCACGCTTTGCGTTTTCAAATTCTTCATCGTCTATGACAAGAAAGACAGTTACGGCACTAACCTCAGCATCATTAAAATTATCCGAAATCTGCTTTGCCGCTGCTTTTACAACATCGGCTCTCTCTATGTCGTCTATGTTTGCAATAGATGAGTTGTTTGAAATAAAAATTGTAATCGTTATCGCAAGTACCATCGCGCATATTGTGATGAAGGCAATAGCCAGCTTTGTCGAAATTTTCATAAGAAACCTACTTTGTGTATTATAAAAGGAAAATATCCCGTGTTTGTTACATGGTAACACTTATATTACAGTAAGTCAATGGCTTCTTAAATAATTTACAATACGGTAATGATTTGTTCAGAAAAAGTATGCATTTGTTTCTATTTTAAATAAAATGAGTCGCCGCTAAACATTATATCTTCCATGTATGTCACTAAGTCAATATCCTCCATCGGTTCGAAGTCAATTGACTTATCAAGCTTTAAAACACTAGGCTTTTGTGCGTTATATTTTTGCCATTCCACATCGAGTGTTTTTTCGTCACTGTTAGGATTTCCCGTCTTTATAAAGTTAACCCAACGCGTAAATAATTGATTAGATAATTGTTTTTGCTCATCGGCTGCGTTATCGGGGAGATTACCAAAGGCGTATTGAATTTCACTTCCGTGATGGGCTCCAAGGAGAGCTGTGGTATTTTCTTTTGTTTCGTAATTAAATCGGTAGGCATAAACGTTCATTCCTGCATCCGCCAAGGCATCACCAAACGGCTTCATGGCAGTAGCGAAGAAGCTATGCATGATAAAAAGACGAGCTTGTTCATAAGCTGCATGGTTGGCATCGCTCGGATATTTTTGGTAGATTTCCATACCCTTTTCATATCCAAAGATTTTTGCCAGAAGTGCTTTGTAGGTAATTTCATCTGTGGTCGAAGGGGCGAACAGTGAACCTTCGTCCTTATTGTAACCCCAAAGAAGATTTACATGGTTGAAATCCCCGTTTTGCAAAGATTCGTAAGGATTTACAGGAACTGCATATCCGTCAAAAGCTGGTAACATCATATACCCCAAATTAGATGTAAAGTTTATATTTATTTGTGTCATTTTAACAAGAACATCAGCTTCGACGTTTCTAAGCAGATTCAGTCCTTCTGAGTTATCTGCCGCTTCGAAGGTATATGCTAACTGACGGCCATCTTCGATAGAACGTTTAAGGTTTCCTCGTGCGTACTGAAGATTTGCGGGTATACCTAAAACGCTGCCGCTTTGCATAATCGCATTTTTAAAAAGACCGCTGGCTCTAGGGTTTAGGATTAACGCTGAAACTGCATATGAGCCCGCCGATTCGCCACCTATGGTTACATTGTCAGGGTCGCCTCCAAAAGCACTTATATTGTCTCTTATCCATTCAAGCGCCTTGAGCTGGTCTAAAAAACCCCAGTTTCCCGTGGTTCCGTATTGATTATAGGTTTCCTCTGTTGCAAGGAAGCCGAGTACGTTCAGGCGATAATTAATCGATACATACACAATCCCGTTTTTCGCATAATTCGTTCCGTCATACGATTTTTCTGTTCCCGAGCCGAAAGAAAATGCGCCGCCGTGTATCCAGACATAAACAGGCAGTTTTTCGTCTGTTGCTTTTGCAGGTGTATATACATTTAAAAATGCACAGCTTTCCTCACCTACAATATCTCCTGCGGGTGTCATCTGCATTGCTGAGGCGCCTGGTGTCTCGCAGTTAAGCGGCTCTGTCCATGGCTTTATATCCTCGGGAGGCGCAAAACGTGTCGATACATCGGCATAAGGTATTCCCATATACACACTTATACCGTCGGTTTCTAGTCCCATGATGTCGCCGTTTGGTGTCTCAAGTGTAACAGAAACGGCTTCGGAGACCCCCTCTGTTTCTTTGGTATCTGCACAGCCGCTTATGCATATAAGTAGTAACATTGATATAATAGTTACTTTTTTCATGTCTATAACCATGCCTTTCATAAATAAATTTAACTAAACAAAAAAGCAGAATAAATAATCCTGCTTTTCTTAATATTAACACTTATTATAAAATAAATCAATGGCATTTTAAATTTTTACATTGAGGTAACAATTTGTTTATAAATATATTGCAAAATCATTAAAGCTTTTACCATCATAGCTGTCTGAAAGCCCAAACGACATACTCTTATACGACCATGCTGCACGACCAATTCCGAGTCTATTAAATACTGCATTAACATCTTTATACCAAGAGATAACATCATCTACTGGGGCTAAATCGATTGTACCATATTCGCCGCAGTAAAGGGGTAAATTCCTCTCTTCGGCAACCTTAACTGCGCTCATCATCAAAGCCGCCATAAATTCCTCACCCATTTTTGAAACATTATCAAGACCAGAGCCAAAGCAGCCGAGTTGCTTGCTCTTTTCCCTGTAAGTCTCGATAGTAGCGGGATAATTCATATCTCCGTTTTTCGCCATTATCTCGTGCCATGATGCACCTTGATGGGTAAAAAGAAATGGTTCGTAAAAATGGAAGTTAAGAATAAGGTTTTCGTCATCAGGCAAGTCAAGTAGATGCAAGGTATGGACAGAATTCCACTGTATTCCGCCTATTACTATATACGAAGTCGGGGCGGCTTTTCTTACAACCTCAATAGCTTTATTTAGAAGAACATTCCAGCGAAGGCTGTCCTGCTCAACAACCTCGTTCAAAAGCTCAAAAGCTACATTTCTATTATATTTACTGTATCTTGAAGCAATTTCGTGCCATAATAATAAAAATTTCTTTTGCAGCTCCTCGTTGTCAAACAGTAAATTTGCATCATCGTCGAAAGAAAAGCCCTCTGTTTTATGTAAATCTATTATAACATTCAGATTGCGTTTCAGACACCATTCTATGCAGCTATCTATGTAGCCGAAGCCTCGCTCAGACGAAGACCCGTCGGGATTTCTAAGCACGTTATAATCGACAGGCATTCGTACATGGTCAAGCCCCGCAGCCGAAATAAGCTCAATGTCCTTTTCAGTAATAAAGCTTTCGTGATGCTCATATTTATAATCGCACTGGGAAAGCCAGCCGCCTAAATTTATTCCTTTAATATATCCGTTCCATAATCTCATAAAATTCACCCAACCTTTCGTGTGTTATTGAAATTATAAACCATTAAACAGACAAATTCAATGATGTATTCTGCAAAAACACTAGCATAACTTGTTATTATTGAAACAAAATTATCAAATAACCGAATATGTAAGTGAAATCGTACTATATATCATTGCCTTTGATAAATCAATTTAATATAATATGACTATAAATTAAATTAGGCACTGTAAAGTTAAAATGAAAACCCAAAGGCATTAATGGTATCGCTTTCGCCTTAAAGCAATATTAATCGCTTTCTCGCATTTTGTCAAGATCGAATAAACGGCTGCGCCGATCTTGACAAAACACTCAAAACCGATT
>JAVBPL010000090.1:0-13797 GCA_031549645.1 Ruminiclostridium sp.
GTAACCCCCTCAAACCCAGGTTATAACTACACTCCCACAAACACCGAAACAAAAACTGAGGAACCAACACCAACACTCGATGAAAAGTTAACAGAAAAAATCGGTGAAAAGGATACAGTAAAAGCATCAATATCGGTTGAAAAATCCGATGATGCAATTACAATCAGCGAGGAAACCTTAAAAGCCGCAGCAGAAGCAGGCAAGGAGCTTGTAATCATGGAAGCCGACGAGAACGGCAAGACACAAATTCAATGGAATATCCCGACAGGTTCGAAAATAGACGGTGATGCTTCCCTCTCGGCAGATTTATCAACCGTTAAGGGCAACAAGGCACTTGCAAATATTCTTTCAGACGATAAGTCTAACAAAAATAAGGGCGCAGTCGTTGAGGTAAACGGCAACATTCCTGAAGGAACAACGCTTAGGCTTAGAGCCGAGGATATCCCAGGGCTTAAGGCGGGGGACAAGGCAGTAGTCTATATGCTAAACGAAAAGACAGGCAAGCTAGAAGAAACCACAATCGGCGAAATCAAGCTTTCAAGCAAGGGTGTAATCACAATTCCTAATGTTGCCGAAGGCACATATGTAATACTTCCCAAGGCTAACAAAGATGCAGTTTCGCTTGTGAAGCAGGTTAAGGCGACAGTTTCGAAGAAATCAGTTAAGCTGAATAAAACAGCAACTATTAACTTTGATTTACCTCATGGACTTACAATGGATGATGTAAAAATCAAGCTTACCTCATCAGACCCCGAGGGCTTACAGGTTTCATCAAAGAGCCTAAAATTCAAGCCAAAAAAGCCAGGCACATATAAAGTAAAAATCGAAATCGAACTGCCAAACGGCGAAAAACGCACAGCAACAATGACAATTACGGTGTAAATATTAAAAGAGGTATTGGCTCGCCAATACCTCTTTTCTTAGTTTACTATTTAAATAATATAAATTTTACTTTATAACAAAAATTTGTTCCAAGTATTCTGCGGATAACTCGTTTATCGGTAAAGGTTTTTTGGGATTAATACCATGCTCCGAAATAATCTTTTCAAGCCATGTTACATCGTGCCATTGTCCAAACTTATATCCTGTTTTGTATGGTGGGTACTTCTGTTTCAAACGAAATTGCCGTAGCTTTTATGTATAGCGCATATATTTTGAGTATACCTTCACTATCAGATGCTTTTGCTCAACGCACAATGCTATCCATACTCATTATCACCTAATTCATTTTAAATTTCAAATCCCTTTTTCAGGTCATTTTGTATATACTCGTCGTTATCTCTGACTATTGCAAAGCAATCAATCTATTCTATCACATAATTCATAAAATTACAATATGAATAAAAATAAAACCCGCAAACCCTCATGAACAAAGGATTTACGAGTAACGTAGGACGGAAAACCGTCCTACTGTGCTGGTGACCCGTACGGGAATCGAACCCATGATTCCGCCGTGAAAGGGCGGTGTCTTAACCGCTTGACCAACGGGCCTTGTTTATGGTAGCGGCAGTCGGACTTGAACCAACGACACCCCGGGAATGAACCGAGTGCTCTAGCCAACTGAGCTATGCCGCCACATTTTAATCCTTGACTGCTGTTTAGGTGTCAAGAGACGTTTATTATTATAGCATAAAGCCCACGTTATGTCAATAGTTTTTTAAATTTTATTGCAATTTTTTAATATTTATTTTTATGAGCGAAGATACTTGTTTAACAAAACCAAAACCCGATTTATGGGAAGACCGACAACGTTATCGAAATCGCCCTCTACTTGCTTTACCAGCGCCCCACCAAGTTCCTGTATACCATAAGCACCAGCTTTATCGAACGGCTCGCCTGTGTTAATATAATCGCTTATATCTTCGTCGGAAAGGCTCCTGAACCAAACATTTGTTGTTTCAGCAAAGGTTATTTTTTCATCGTGTGTGATTATCGAAACACCAGTTATCACCTGATGGCAAGAGCCACTAAGTGCTCTCAGCATACGAAAAGCATCAGCTTCGTTCCTCGGCTTGCCGAAAATTTCGCCTTCTTTAACGACAATCGTATCAGCTCCTATAACGACATCGTTTGGATACCGTTTTGCAATTTCCTTAGCTTTGCCATTTGCAATTAAGATAGCGGCTTCTTCAGGCGACACACCGCTTGGTATAACCTCGTCGAAATCCGACGGCATTATTTCAAAAGAAAACCCCGCACGGTGGAGAAGCTCCTGCCTGCGGGGTGATTTGCTGGCTAAAATAAGCATCTTATAATCGTTCCTTTATGCCTTGTTCGTTAAATATTAAGTCGTAATTCTCAATACACTGCCTTATAATTTCAGTTGCGACTTTTTGCCCTTGTACCTCGTCAACTGCCGTTTTCTTGCCCTCAAGCTGTTTGTACACAGTGAAAAAGTGCTGCATTTCATTGAAAATATGCTGCGGTAAGGCTTCGATACTTCTGTATGAATTATATGTCGGGTCCTCGAAAGGAATAGCAATTATTTTTTCGTCACGGCTGTCATTGTCAATCATGTTGATAACGCCAATAGGATAACACTGTACCAAAACTAACGGATTAATCGGCTCGTTGCATAGAATAAGCACGTCAAGCGGATCACCGTCGTCAGCTAGCGTTTTCGGGATAAAACCGTAATTCGCTGGATAATGTGTGGAGGTGTAAAGAATACGGTCGAGGATTAACATACCGCTCTTTTTGTCTAGCTCGTATTTATTCTTACTACCTTTCGAAATTTCAACCACAGCTAAAAAATCGTGCGGAGCAATACGTCTGGCATCGATATCATGCCATATATTCATATTCCCTACCCCCATATCCTATTAAACAGGCATTACCTTGTTAACTCTATCAGCATGAATGTTATCGATGCCTGACTGCTTGTCAAGACGTTTTTCGAAAAATTTCTCGGCGACCTGGCCAAACATAGCATAGCTTAGAACATCCTCGTCCTGCTGTGACCATTTCGCGGCCTCTGCCTTAAGCTTTTGAAGCTCGGGCTCGATTAAATCTGCGGGGCGACAGTCGATAGGCTCGTCACTTCCGATAATCTTCTTTCTGAACTCGGGGTTAATGGCTTCGGGAGTTTTGCCGTATTCACCGCGAACCAGCCCCTTAAATTCCTTGGTAACAGTCTTATAACGCTCGCCTGTAATAACATTAAATACAGCCTGCGTGCCGACGATTTGTGAAGTCGGTGTAACAAGCGGTGGATAACCGGAATCTTCTCTTACACGAGGGATTTCACGGAGAACCTCATCAAATTTATCTGATTTCCCTGCTTGCTTAAGCTGCGAAACAAGATTTGAAAGCATACCGCCAGGTACCTGATATAGAAGCGTGTTGGCATCAACGCCCATAACCTTGGGGTCAAGGAGTCCGTTTTTAAGATACTTTTCACGGAGCGTTTCAAAATAGTCACGCACCTCGTTTAAAATCTCAAGATTTAAGCCAGTGTCGTATTCGGTTCCCTGAAGTGCCGCAACTAGTGATTCAGTTGCCATGTGGCTTGTACCCATTGAAAGCGGAGACATTGCAGTGTCTATAATATCGGCGCCTGCTTCAATCGCCTTAAGATGAGCCATTGATGCAAGTCCCGAGGTGTAATGCGAATGCATCTGAATTGGAATTTTAACCGCAGATTTAAGAGCCTTTACAAGCTCGAAGGTGGTGTAAGGCTTAAGTAAGCCTGCCATATCCTTAATACAAATACTGTCGGCTCCCTCGTCCTCAAGCTGTTTTGCGAACTCAACAAATTTTTCTGTGCTATGAACGGGGCTTAAAGTATACGAAATACAAGCTTGGAAATGCGCACCCTCTTTTTTCGTTGCACGAATGGAGGTTTTCATGTTGCGTATGTCGTTTAAAGCATCGAAAATTCTGATTATGTCTATGCCGTTATACACGCACTTCTGCACAAAATATTCGAGAACATCATCAGCATAATGTCGGTATCCGAGCATATTCTGACCCCTGAAAAGCATTTGAAGCTTAGTATTAGGCATCTCCCTTTTGAGAGTGCGGAGTCTATCCCACGGGTCCTCGTCTAAAAATCTAAGACAAGAGTCGAAGGTCGCACCGCCCCAGCATTCGATTGAATGGAAGCCAACCTTATCCATTGTGGAAAGTATCGGAAGCATTTCGTCAAGCGACATACGAGTGGCGATAAGCGACTGATGCGCATCACGAAGCACTGTTTCTGTAATTTTCACTTTTGCCATATTAATTTATCCTTTACTATTAGTGTGTTTAAATGCGTAACTTAGTTTGACATTGTTGCTACAACAGTACCTGTCTGAACTGATTCACCCTTTGATACATTAACACTGGTGATTACGCCATCGCTTGCCGAAACTATATCATTTTCCATTTTCATAGCCTCAAGCACAGCAATAACGGTGCCATTGGTTACGTTGTCACCAACCTTAACCTTTACATCAACGATTGTTCCAGGCATAGGTGCTTCGATTTTAACGGCTCCGCTTGCACCGCTGCTTACTACAGGTGCTGCTGCCACTACGGGAGCAGGTGCCGCTGTCTGTACAGGAGCAGAACCGTCTGCCTCCTCAACTGCAACATCGTAAGTGGTTCCGTTTACTGTTATGTTATATCTTTTCATTATTCTTGTCCCTTTCTTTTAATTAGAATACAAAATTTATGTGTTTTCTTGACGGGGTATTAACTCTCTTGTCGCTCGATATATCAAGTGCTGATAATAATACCGCTCTAAGCTCCGTCGGCTCTATAACCCTGTCGATATACCCAAATGATGCTGCTTTGAAAGCATTAGCTTCATTTTTGATATATTCAGCCTCAAGCTCTGCCGCATTTCCCTCGGTGTATCTGTCGCCGTATAAGAATACCGCTGCCGCCTTGGGTGTAAGCGGTGAAATTACAGCATTCTCGAATGCAATACTAACATCACTGCTTTCCCCGAGTATTCCAAACGCAATAGCTGCACTTCCGATAGCATTTCCTGTTACAAGATTAATCTTAACAGTAGTTGCGGTATTATAAATTTGTGCTAATTTAGTGTTATCCCTGATACTGCCGCCTAGCTCTGCAGCACTGCTTTCCTCAAAGCCTTCTGTGTCGATAACAGTCACAACTGGTATCGAGAAAGCATCACACATATTAACAAAGCGTGCAATCTTTACCGAGTCGTCAGCGGTAAGCCTGCTGTCAGTTCTATTAGTAGCCACAAAACCCACTGTACGCCAGTTAATACTACCGAGCGCCGTTAAAGCTGCACCGCCGAAAGCGTCGTAAATCTCGATTACGCTATCCTTATCGGCAACCGCAACTATCATATCAAGTCCTTTTAAATCGGACGAAATTACCGTATCATTTTCTTCATAATAATCATTTCCCGAAATTTCGAGGTTGTTCTGCGGGAGAATTCTAATCAACTTCTTTGCCGCTTCTAGTGCAGCCTCGCCGTCCTTAGCCGTAATACTCGAAACACCCGATTTAGCCGCATTACAGGCACTTCCTGCACCTGAAATCTTGCCCTCCTTTGCGATAAAAGGAGGGGTGATAAAAAGCTCGGAGGTTTCGGTCATAATAACGAAATCCGACATACAGCAAAGCATTGCCGCCGCACCCGTGCAAAGTCCGTCAACGATAGAAACCGTCGGAACCACACCTGAGAGCTTAGCACTTTCGGCAATTATATCACCGTAAGCCGCCAAAAGCTGGGTGCCCTCTTTCACATCGCCACCCCTTGAATTGTATATGCCTACAACTGGAGAACCGTTCTTAACAGCAAGTGAATAAAGCTTCTTAAGCTTTGCCGCCGATGCCTTAGATACCGCACCGCTTTCCGCCGTAATATCCTGCATAAAAGCATAGACAGTAGCGCCATCGATATTACCGTAGCCGGTAATTATTCCAGTAGTCGCTCCGTCCTTGCTTACAAATTTTTGTGTTTCTACAAAGCTTTCCTCGTCAAAAAGCTTTAAAATGAATTCCCTCGATTTGTTATCCTTAAGGGCTTCATTCATCTGGGCAAGTGTTTTATTTTCCCCCATTTTTTGCTCCGCCTTTCGTTATCATGTTTGAATTTGCCATATCAATTCTATTATACAATATTATCAAATAAATTACAAGAAAATTTTAACATTTCTTCTTGAAAAAGTTTTCGATGTCAATATCACCCAGCTTCGAATAATTCGGGTGATTTATTTTTGCTGTCGCAATCCCTCTGTTCTCAGCATACGACAAAGCCGCACGGCAAAGCCCGTCAAGGATAAAACCCGAACAGCTTATTTCATCGATTAAGGCGGTTTTACTTTCTAAATCAATAAATGCCGTTAAAACGCCTAAAAGCTCGTCATTGTCACGAGCTTCAAAGTTAATAATTTTATTTTCTGTTTTTACGCACGGAATTATGGTTATCATTTTTCCTAATAATAGAGTTTATTACCCTAAGCTCCTCTTTCGATAAATCGGCATATTCACCCGGTTTCAACATACCAAGCTTAATACCTCCGATTGAAGTTCTACGAAGTCTTGAGACCTCTAAGCCTACCGCCTCGCACATTCTTCTAATTTGACGGTTTTTACCCTCAGAAATAACGAATTCAAGAACAGTACGGGGATTTTCCTTGCTGCCCGACACAATCGTATTTATCATACAGGGGCTTGTAACAACTCCCTCGCCTATATCGACACCTGCGGAAAGCCTTGCAATCGTTTCCTCCTGCACAACTGTGGGGATAGTTACACGATACTTTTTATGTATCTCATGGCCAGGGTGCATAACAGCATTCGCAAACGCACCGTCATTCGTAAGTAAAATAAGTCCCTCGGAATTTTTATCAAGCCGCCCGATTGGGTAAACCCTCTCATGAACGTTACTAAGTAAATCCGTTATGATTTTTCTGCCGTGCGAGTCTGACATAGTGGTAACATACCCACGAGGCTTATATAGCTTTATATATCGTAGATTTATGCTAGAATTTATTTTTTCGCCGTTTATAGTTACTAGATCGTTTCTGGCATCCGCCTTGTCGCCTAGCTTTACGACATGTCCGTTCACCTTAACTACACCCTTTTCGATATATGCCTCTGCCTGTCGTCTCGAGCAGTAACCGCTGTCGGATATTATCTTTTGCACTCTTATTTTTTCCATATCTATGACCATGCCCTCTCCGCACAAAAAACTACCATGAAGGTTCGCATGGTCACCGTTTCTATTTCGTGCTTTTTATTTATTTTCTTTAAACGTTGCCTTTCATGTTATGATAAAAATTTTCTGATACTGTTTATAATTTTTAACATAAAGCCTATCTTATTATCCGCCGCCTGTGAGCTGATTGCTGTTACAAGCGGTATAGTTTTGATTTTCTTATTATCATAATATATTATAAGCTCCCCTGCTGCCTCACCCTCGTTAAAGCCGCCGTATATAAACCTATACAGATTAGGCTTATAAGTGACATAACGCATTTCCTCCTCAGATAACGGGAGTAAGACCTCGCCGTCTGTCCGAACCCGAACTCTGTCAGATGAACCGCCCACAACATTAACATATACATTGGAGAGGTCGATTTCCACACGCTGATTTTTAACCACTGAGAAGCCGTAATCAAACATTCTGGCATGGTCGCTCCAATCATTCGGTGCGTTCAGGGTAACAGCAATTAACGAAACGCCGTCACGTTCTGCCGCCGAAACCAAGCATCGCCTTGCAGCATCGGTAAAACCCGTTTTTACCCCGATACAACCGTCATATTGCCATAAAAGCTTGTTATTATTTGAAAGCCATCTTTTATACGGAGGGTTACCATACTCCAAAGATATACTCTCCGTAGAACAAATTTCCCTAAAAATAGAGTTTTTCAAAGCCTGCATTGTAAGCAGCGCCATATCGTAAGCATTGGAATAATGCCCTTCTGCATCAAGCCCTGACGGATTTACGAAATGTGTCATCTTCATTCCGAGCTCTTCGGCTTTTTTGTTCATCTTTTCGGCAAAAGATGAAATACTCCCAGATACACTTACAGCAGCCGCATTTGCGGCATCGTTCCCTGAGGGTAAAAGCATTCCGTAGCAAAGTGCCCGTCTCGTAACAATATCTCCCTCACGAAGCCCCATCGAGGTACCCTCAACCCGAATAGCGTAGCTGTCAACTGTAAAAGGCACATCAAGCTCCCCTGCCTCAAGTGTCAGAAGTGCTGTCATAATCTTCGTGGTACTGGCAATGGCTCTAACCTCAAGCGAGTTTTTTTCGTAAACAACGTTTCCGGTCGAGGCGTTGACAAGAACGGCACTTGCCGCACTTACAGAAGGCATAGCCTCGGCATACACCGGGAGAGAAAAAGCCATAAATATCGCAATGGCTAATAAAACAGATTTAATTTTCACAGCACTGCCACCTTTGTCCTTTTTTTAGAATTCTATGCGACAGGCTATGAATATATTTCTATTTATTTTCTTTTTTCGATATCTTAGAATTACCTTTATCTTCGTCTTTTTCCTCGTCCTTATCCTTTGCGAAAATATCCTTGACCTTAGTGATAAATTCGGGTACACCGCTTATAAGTCCTTCAAACAGACTTCCGTCACTTGAACCCATTTCGAGAAGCTTCACGTCACCGTCAGTTTTAATAACGATAAAAGCCTGCGGCTTTATTGTTATTCCAGCACCAGCACCGCCTGCGAAAACCTCGTTTGAAACCTTTGCTGGAATATCCGAGCCGCCCGAAACAAATCCGAAGCTCACCTTAGATACAGGTATAATAATAGTACCGTCTGGTGAAGTTATAGCCTCTCCGACGATTGTATTTACGTCTACCAGTTCACGGATTTTCTCCATTGAGGTGCTCATTAATCCTTGTAAATGCTCAGCCATATATATACATCCTTTCTACACTCTTTTAGGAGCTCTTGACTTAATTTTACTTTGATTATTGCTATTTGCAGCATATTTTTTCATAAACGAGATAACGCACAAAAGTAAGGTAGAAACACGAATTTTAACCTTGCAATGAAAGAATAAATCGCTTTCCTCTCTAAAAAAATCTGCCTCAATTTTTACTTCCTTTACCGTTATTCTAGCCACGCTGTCAAGCCATGCCAGCAGTCCGTGAACTGCCGCATTTTGCATTCCGTAGTTCATAGCTACCTTCGCTGCATCTTCACCGCCGACAACGCTGTCGATATATATTTCGTTTATTCTTATCTTTTTTACGAGCCGTTTTAATGGGTCATGTAAGCTATCAATCATTGAACGAATTAAGACGACATCGAGCTTCTTTTTAACCTTTTCGGGTTTACTCTGAGTGGCTCCTGTACTTATTTTATCAGTTGGAATAGACTCAGGCTTTGGCTTTTCATTTGGTTCTTTAATTGATACTTCTTTATTCATCGAGATAGTTTTACTTTTATTTTTTTTAAGCTTAGTTTTTTTTGCTTTTTTCGGGAAGAGGCTAAAAAAAGCATATCTTATTTTATAATCAATCTCATTCTCAAAGTTTATTTCAAAGGATATAGATAGCGTTAAGATTATCGCTATTAGAAGCACTATTCCGCCGAAAATCAGCCATCCAATCATAAGCAATCATTCCTCATAGGCGTAAATATCGTTATCAAACTCATCTAAGCCTAATGCTTCTATTTCGTCTTTATTTGGAGGCAGGTCGTTTTCATCTGCCTTGTCTTTTTTCTTAGGTAATGCATTATCTGCTGTAATCTCCTCGAGGTTTTCAAATCTAAGCTGTCCCTCCTGGTCGGGAAGCTGTGGGAGCTGCTCAAGGCTCGAAATTCCAAATGCTCTGAGAAACACATCGGTCGTCTTAAAAGCCACAGGTCTGCCTGGTAAATCGAGCCTGCCCGCTTCTGATAAAAGTCCGCGTTCAACAAGAGTATTGACAACACTGCTGCTGTCTACACCACGGACCTGCTCGACAAATGATTTTGTTACCGGCTGATTGTATGCTATTATGGCAAGACATTCCATTGCCGCTTGGGAAAGCGGTGTCTGTCTGCGGTTTTCGAGTGCCGCTCTCACATACGCGGCAAGCTCAATCCTTGTGGTAAGTTGATAAGCATTCCCCAGCCTTATGATACGCAGTCCGCTTTCACTGACATTATACCTGCGTTCAAGCTGGTCGATAACCAGCACCACATCTTCCTTATCAATCTCGCTCGCTTCGGAAAGCTTGTCGAGTGTTATAGGGTCACCCGAAGCAAATAAAATCGCCTCAATTATCGCAATTCCTTCTGAAATTTTCATTTTTATGGTTATTCCTTTATCCCTAACTGCCTGTAAATTCTAAATATTCGTTATCGGCGGAAAAGCTTACCCGTCCGTATTTTGAAAGCTCCAGCAGAGCTAGAAAAATTGCCACCTGCTCCGAACGCTTCTGCCCTTTATACAGCTCTCTTACCTGCATTCTGCCGCCGTATTGTATTCGTCTTAAAACATACACAATTTTCGTAAATACACTCACAAATTTGTGTGCTATTATAGGCTTAAGCGACGGCGGATTTAAGTATCTCAGCTTGTCCTTGCCGTAAATTGCCCGTAAGGTGTCGTATAATTCATACGCGTCATGAACGCCTTTATAAGTATTATCCATCGGTATATCGGCAGCCCCACGCACAAAAACATCGCCGCCGATAAAATTCTCGTGGAGTTTCTCCGCAGCCTGCTTACAAATTGCGTACTCGATGAGTGCACCTTGCAGCTCCTTCTTCAGCTCCTCAATCTCATGCTTAGGGAGAAGTGATGCCGATTTTATATAAATCAGCCTTGCCGCCATTTCGAGAAACTCACCCGCTACTTCAATATCAGCCTCCTGCATAGCTTCGATATAACTCAGAAACTGCTCAAGCAAAACCGAGATTTCGATATCCATGATATTAAGCTTATGCTTTGAAATCAGCATCAACATTAGGTCTAGCGGTCCTTCAAATACCGTAGTTTTAAAATTCAATTCTTCCATAATTTAAGAAAAAATAATATTTATGAAGCCAGAGAGAAAATCCAGCCCCCCGTAAATCCAGCCGCTTACCGTACCAATAATTATCCTCAAAAATGGTGTTAAAAACAAAACAGCCATAAACACAACGCTAATAACCTGCTGATACTGAGCCATCATATAAATTGTCTTAGGCTTTAAAAAGAAAAACAGCACCTTAGAGCCATCAAGGGGTGGCACAGGAAGCAGATTAAACACACCGAGATAAAGGCTGATAGTTATGATGTATTCTACCGCAACAAGTATATAAATATTTGTGCTTGAATACGGCAAGGTAAACATAAGTATTTTATAAATAATCATGAAAATATAAGCCATTATGACATTCGAAAGAGGACCTGCAAGTGCAGTAAGCACCATTGCGGTTTTACCCTTAACCTTATTACAGCGTGAATAATTCACTTCGACAGGCTTCGCCCAGCCCACAGGTAAAATCATCATCATGAATGCACCCATAGGGTCAATATGTGGTATTGGGTTCAGCGTTAGGCGTCCCTTTCGGTAAGCAGTATCATCGCCTAAAATGTAAGCCATTAAGCCGTGTGCACATTCATGAACAGGGAAGACAAGCAGTAAAATCACAAGCACGGAAAAAAATGAGATTATAACCTCCTGCATCGTAACTGAACCTGCAAAGGCATTAAACAGCTTAATAAGCGGACCTTGAAAATTCATTTATTGTTTACCTTTCGACTAGATATTCTATTCAACGAGTATTCGTTCCTCACAGTATTCACATTCATAAATACCGCTGGATTTAATAAAGCTGTGCGGTAAATATTTTTCTGTATGTATAATGCATTTAGGGTTAGTGCAATTTACTTCAGAAGGCTCGCCCTTAATAAGCGGCTTCAGCTTGAGGTCATAATTCAGCACTATCAGTATTAAAGCCATTCGAACATACATACCGTAGTTTGCTTGCTTAAAATATAACGCTCTCGGGTCGTCGTCTACCTCAATTGCTATTTCATTTACCCTTGGCAGCGGATGAAGAACAATTAAGTCCTTCTTTCCCTTTTTCATTTTCTCGGTATCAAGAACATAACGCGCCGCTTGTGTCTGATATTCTTCCTCACTCGAAAAGCGTTCCTTTTGTATTCTTGTCATGTAAAGAACATCTAAACGTCCGATAACATCCTCGAGTGAATTTGACTCGGTGTATTCGGTGCCGTTTGCGGATATGAAATCCTTTATATAACCCGGCAGACATAATTCTTTTGTTGAGATTAATATAATCCTATTGTTCGGATAACACGCAAGTGCTTTCACCAGCGAATGTACGGTACGTCCAAATTTTAAATCGCCGCATATACCTATCGTGAGGTTTGCAAGCCGTCCCTTTTCCTGCTTTAAGGTCATGAGGTCAGTAAGCGTTTGTGTGGGGTGGAGATGTCCGCCGTCACCCGCATTTATCACGGGGCAATCAGCTGTCATCGCCGCCGCTTTAACTGAACCTTCAAGATTATGACGCATAACCATTATATCAGAATAGCCCGAGACTATTTTCGTTGTATCTTTTAGGTTTTCACCCTTTGCAACGCTTGAGGTTGCAGGATTGTCAAAGCCAATTATTCCTCCGCCCAGTCTTAGCATTGCGCTCTGAAAACTCATTTGTGTGCGGGTGCTAGGTTCATAAAATAACGTTCCCATTATCTTACCTCGGCACGAGCCCTCATAAATATGGGGATTCGCCATTATATCTCCAGCAAGGCTGATAATTTCGTTCCACTGCGAAACGCTGAAATCGTCAAGGTCGATTAAATGATTGTACTTATCCATTTTCCACACGTCCTTTAATTTATTTATACCTGTAAAGAGATATTTTTTGAAAGCCGTCAAGCAGCTCATCTGTATGTGCAAATGCTCTTGCAACACCTCTCGCAACACATTCTATCGGGTTCTCGGGGATAACGCAGGGTATACCTATTTCTTTTGAAATCAGCTTATCCATGCCGTTCATTAAGGCTCCGCCGCCAGTTAAAACAATACCAGCTGTATGAATGTCACCCACCAGCTCGGGAGGTGTTTTTTCGAGAACATTTTTAATTGTTTGAATAATTGTATCAACACATTCAGACAAAGCCTTATACAAATCAAGCTCTGAAATTTCCATCTTCTGAGGGAGTCCGTTCATCAGATTTCGCCCCTTGATGAAGCCCTTAACCTCACCACTGGGATTAAATACGTTTGCTATATCTCGTTTAGCCTCAAAAGCTGTTCTTTCCCCAATCAGAAGCTTATATGTCATCTGCATATACTTAATAATCGAAGCGTCAAATTTACCGCCTGCCATCTTGATTGAAGCCGACTGCACAATACCATTGAAGGACACCACCGCAACGTCGGTCGTGCCACCGCCAATATCGACAATCATAGTACCAACTGGCTTTGTAATATCAGCTCCAGCACCGAGCAGTGCTGCAACTGGCTCCTCAATAATAAAAACCTTTCTAGCTCCCGCCGATATTGCTGCCTCAATGATTGCACGGTTTTCAACCTCGGTCACCGAGGACGGTACGCAAAGCATAACCTGCGGCTTCACAAGCATATTGCCGCTCACCTTACGAATGAATTCCTTAACCATGACCTCCGCCATGTAATTATCGTTTACAACTCCGTTTTTAAGCGGACAGACTGCCACGATATATTCGGGTGTTTTGCCTATCATTTCATAGGCATCTTTACCGACTGCGATTACTTGTTTTTTCTTTTTATCAAAGGCAACCACGCTAGGCTCATTGATTATAATTCCCTTGTTTCCAAGCGTAATAATAGTGTTAGCTGTTCCTAAATCTATTCCTATATCTACTAC
>JAVBPL010000144.1:0-9703 GCA_031549645.1 Ruminiclostridium sp.
TTTTTTTATTGCAAAAAAATGAATACCGTGATATAATAGAAATGTATTGCAAAGACGAAGTCTTTGCTTAGTCGCACTTGCGAGGTAAAAGTCAGAAGCCTTGAAAGGTGCGGCTATGATATAATAGAAGTATGTTTTGCAAAGACTTCGTCTTTGCTTAGCCGCATAAGGGAGATAAAAGTCAGAAGCTTTGAAAGGTGCGGCTATAAGATAATAAAAACAGCAGAAAGGTATGGTAAAAATATGGGTACAATAAACTATATACTCATTTTCTTATGTATAATTGCTGCTGTGGTTGCTACGCTTTTTTTAATCGGTCATTACAGAAAATTTAAAGTAAAAAGCTCTAAAACAATAATCTCAGAGGTTTTCATAAACCACCCTGTGATTATATGGAACACCGATTTAAGCAGGGTTGAACCGAACGAGTGTATGAAGCAGGTGCTGGCGAGACTCGATAAAAAGGTGGGAAAGAAGCTTATACTCGATATTTTTGATAAGGGTAGAGATGTTAAAAGCTATGCACCAGGGGCTCTCCTTGTAAATGCGCTTTCTAAAAGCGGTGTTTATACTGAAATAAGCGGCATGAACACAGAAAAAGCATATATTAAATGGACAAGCACTGTTATATCGGTGAAAAATGGTGTAACGCTAGTAATATCGGTGGGAAAAGACCTTACCGATACCACTCTTTTAAGATCTGAGCTTCAAAACACTAAGAATCAAAATAGAATAATAAACGAGAATTTAAGAATTGCACTTGAAAGTGCTGAAATTGGTATAATTACGATAAAAAGTCTTGGCTTTGATAACTTTTCTCTCGAGGTGTCCGATAATGTAAGAAGTATGCTTGCATTTCCAAGATATGGCAATGTAACTCTCGAGGATTTCGGTAAAAAGGTCTGCGGTTTGAGCTATAACGAATATGCTATGAATATAAGGCAAATATTAAACGGAGCCAGAGAAAGCATTAATTTAGAGCTACGCATGATGGTAGATAAGAAAGAAGAGCATAATTTTATCTTAAAGTGCCGTAGTAAGAAAGATGAATACGGAAATATAGAGCGTGTAACAGGGGCTTTGATTGATGTTTCTCTCCAGAGAGAAAAGTTTAATATATTTGAAAATGTCACCTACGAGGATTTATTGACAGGACTTCCGAATATCAGGGGCTTTATTGATAAGGCGAAATCCTATGTACACGAAAATAGGAAAACCGATATGCTTATGGTTATGCATTCAGTTAGACCAAGCCGTGCGCTAAGAGGTACATCGCTTTTTGGCCGTGAGATTTGGGAAAATCTTTTAAAGTACTTTGCTGATGGCATCATAAAGCATATTAAGGGTAAGGCAATAATAGGCAGAGTAGGCGAATCGGATTTTGCTTTTGTCAGCCTTTACAACAATTTAGATGAGGTGCGTAAATTCGCAAAGGAGCTTCACATATACATAGAAAGCGGCTGCAACGATGTTTCGCTGCCGAAGGAGCTTAAGGATTACGTTAAGTTTGATATGGGCGTGTGTGTTTATGACGGCTTGGACGACGCAGAAACTATGTTCAATAAAGCGAATATAATGCATTATGCAAAGGAAACCAAGGTCAACACAGGGAACGATATCTGCTATTTTTATTCGGAAAATATCGAAAAGCTTGTGTATGAGCGTGAAATAATCGAATACGAGATTGTATCAGCACTCAAGAATAAAGAGTATGAGCTTTATTATCAGCCGAAGGTGAGCTTCGAAACAGGCGAAATACTCGGTGCTGAGGCGTTAATTCGTTGGAACCACCCCAAAAGAGGGTTGATTTTGCCTTATGAATTTATCCCGATAGCGGAGGAAATTGGCATTATCACAAAAATTGACGAATGGGGGCTTTTCGAAGCCTGCCGCCAGATACGGTGCTGGGAGCTTAAGGGGTATAAGCCAGTCAGGGTTTCGGTTAATATGTCGCAGATGCAGTTTTATAATACCGATGTTGCGGGTGATATAAAGAGAGCTATCGAAGAAAATCAATTATCGCCTGATAGACTTGAAATTGAGCTTACTGAGTCAATCGCCGTGAAAAATATTGAAGAAGCAGTCAAAATACTCGATGAAATAAGGAAGCTCGGCGTTGTGGTTTCAATGGACGATTTCGGAACTGGGTATTCACAGCTTTCGTCACTCAAATCGCTGCCGATTGATATACTTAAAATTGACCGCAGTCTTGTATTTGATATAGATACCAATAAAACTTCCCGCAAGCTTATCAAGGCTATTGTGGAGATGGGCAAGGCACTAGGCTTAAAGGTAGTCAGCGAGGGTATAGAAACCAAAATGCAGCTTGATATTCTGCGTGAGCTTGGCTGTGACGAGGCGCAGGGTTATTTTTACGGGCAGCCTGTTACAGTTGCCGAAATTGAGCGAATATTCTTTAACTAGATTGTTATTCAGATATCGGTTCAAGAGGAGTGTTTTTTTATAATGTCAATTCAAAAGCGTGTGGCTGCCATACACGACCTGTCGGGCTTCGGAAGATGCTCACTGTCGGTTATAATGCCAGTTATGAGTGCGGAGGGTATTCAAGTTTGCCCTGTGCCTACCGCTATACTTTCAACCCATACAGGTGGATTTGAAGGGGTTGTGTTCAAGGATTTAACCGATTATATTATGCCTTGTCTTGCGCAGTACAAAAGCCTTGGTATTGATTTCGATGCAGTTTACAGCGGTTTTTTGGCTTCTGAAGCGCAGATTGACCACTGCCTTGAATTTTATAGTGCTTATCCTAACGCTCTTAAAGTTGTTGACCCAGTCATGGGAGACCATGGCAGACCATATAAAACCTATTCAAAAGAGCTTTGCTACCGTATGAATGAGCTTGTGAGCATTGCAGATGTAATTACGCCAAATGTTACAGAAGCGGCAATACTTTTAGGCGAGGAATTTCCGAACGAACTAAATCAAAGCGGTGCGAAAAAATGGCTCGCAAGGCTTGGTGAGCGAGCTAGAATTGTAGTAATCACTAGTGTCAATATGGCTGACGGTGTTTTATCTAATATAGGCTTTGACCGAGATACCAGCAGCTTTTGGCGTGTAGATACAGAATATATACCAGTAAATTATCCCGGAACGGGCGATATTTTTTCAAGTGTTTTAACAGCGAGTCTGCTTAAAGGGGATAGTCTGCCCATAGCAATTAACAGAGCGACAGCATTTACTCAAATCGCGATAAAAACCACCTTCAGTTACGCTTCAGAACCCAAGAACGGCGTGATGCTGGAAAGTGTACTGCCCTGGCTGAGCTCAAACATCACGCTCTCTGATTATAAAAAACTGTAGAATTTACAGGAAAGGTTGGCACCCCAAATGGATATCAGAAAAAAAATTCTTATTATGCTGTTATGCTTTGCACTTATTCCGACAATGATTTTTTCGACCTTCAGCATATTCAGCACAGTTACGAATATTGAGACCTTACATATAGACAGAATAGACAACCTCACTACCACATCGGCATCAGCCTTTATCGAGATAGTTAAGATATATGAAGAAGAGCTTGATTTACTGCTTAGTAACAAGGACCTGAACGATTACATAGAGCTATATGATAAAAACGGTTCCAACGATGCTATTGACACCAAGAAGTATAATCTGGAAAATTATCTAAGCACGGGTATAAACACGTCGGCGGCTTTTAAGGACCTTGTTTTGCTTGATGAAAACGGTAAGGTTTTAATCGGGCATCATGATGAGGTTGAGGGTATGTCGCTTGAAAGCATGGACTACTTTTTCAACGTGAAGGAAAGAATGGATCCAGACTATATGTTTACAAGTAAGGTACATGAGTCGCTTGTAATACCAGGTGAATATAAGCACAAGAACATTGCCTTAAGTAAAGCGGTTTTCAATAAAAACGGCGAATTTAAGGGCGTTTTGGTAATGTTTTTGGGTATCGATGTGCTGGCAGGATTTTCGCATAGCATTACCTTCGGTGAAACTGGTCTGGCGTTTGTAATCGATGCAGACAACTATATTCTGTATCACCCTGAAGAAATGTTTTATGACACACATACGCTTGCGCCTAAAATCAGTAATATGCTGCTCCAGTATAAAAACAACTTTATAGAACAAAAGGGCCTTATTATAGATAATATGGGGGGCATAGACCGTTTATATTATTACTATGTAATGGAAGATATAAACATGGTGCTGTTATTAAGGCAGGATTATAGCGAGTATGTACAGGACCGTAACTCCTTCTTAATCGTGGGGATATTAATTATATTCGGAATAATTGCTGTAGCATTATTCCTTGCGATAAGGTTTTCAAAGGAATTTACCCATTCGATTATTGAGCTTAAAAATGCATTCACACTTGCGGCAAAAAGCAGTGAATACATACGGTGCGAGGTGCCAAACACCAAGGACGAAATTTATGATATGACCGTCAGCTATAACACCATGATTGCCGTGCTTGAGGAACAGTTTGAGCAGATAATGCAGGAACGCTCAATGAAGGAATATGCCGAGAATGCAAATACCGCTAAGAGTGAATTCCTTGCACGAATGAGTCACGAAATCCGCACCCCGATGAGTGCAATTATAGGAATGACCTTGATAGCGCAAAAATCGTCTGACCTCGAACGAAAAAATTATTGTCTCGGTAAAATCGATAGTGCCTCTAAGCATCTTCTTGGGGTTATTAACGATATACTCGATATGTCAAAAATCGAAGCCAATAAATTTGAAATAACAAACGATGAGTTCGATTTTGAAAAGATGATGCTTGATACCACAAGCATGATTAACTTCCGTGTGGAAGAAAAAAATCAAGAGCTCATGGTGAAAATCGATAATGATGTACCATACAGAATAATCAGTGATGAACAAAGGCTTTCGCAGGTTATTACCAATCTGCTTTCAAATGCGGTGAAGTTTACGCCTGATAATGGGGTAATAAAAATCAATGTGTCAAAGCTATCTGAGGACAATAATGTATTAACACTATGTGTAGATATAATTGACAATGGTATCGGTATTTCGAGAGAGCAGCAAAAAAATATTTTTGATTCATTTGAGCAGGCTGATGGCGGAAAGTCACGGCAATACGGCGGCACAGGTTTGGGACTTGCTATATCAAAGAAAATCGTCAACCTAATGGGTGGGGATATAAGCGTAAAATCCGATATAGGAGTAGGTACAAAATTCTCCTTTACGTTCAAAACTGAAATAGGAATTAAGAAAGCGCATTCACGTCTACTTGACGGCATAAACAAGGACAGAATGAGGGTGCTTGCAATCGACGACTCAAAAGATGTCAGAGACTATTTCACAGCGGTTATGGGTTCACTTAAGATACCGTGTGAGGTTGCGGCAGACGGTCGCCGTGCGCTCGATATGCTCGAAAAGTCGATAGGCTCGATAAGTGAGCAGGTCTTTAACATAGTGTTTGTTGACTGGAAAATGCCCGAGGAAAATAGTATAGATTTAGCGGCAAGAATAAAGAAAATCATTCCTGAAAACTCGGTGCTTATCATGATTTCTGCCGCTAAATGGGCAGAAATTGAAAATGAAGCAACAGAGGTAGGAATAAACGGATTTTTACCGAAGCCGCTTTTTCCGTCTGCAATCATCAACTGTATAAATGAATGTTTAGGCAAAACCGTTACTAAAGGAAAACTCGTCCCGAAGCTATTGGAAACTCCGTACTTTAAGGACCTTACTATACTTCTTGCCGAGGATAGTCATATAAATCAGGAGATATTGATTTCACTTCTGGAGGACACCGAGGTTAAGATTGACTGTGCTATTGATGGAGTGGAATGTACCGAAATGTTCAAAAATAATCCTGGAAAATATGACCTTATCTTCATGGATATACATATGCCCAAGATGGACGGATATGAGGCTACGAAAGCGATTAGAGGAATGGCAACGCCTGAAGCCAAGCGTATACCGATTATTGCTATGACCGCCAATGCTTTTAAAGAGGACATCGATAAGTGCCTTGTTAACGGCATGGACGATCACATCGCAAAACCGATAGAACCCGATGTATTAATTAATCTTATGGCAAAATATTTAAAGTAAAGAATTAAAGAGAACGGAAAATTTATGGTTAAGGATATGACTAAGGGAAAACCGATTCCCATAATAATCGGGTTTTGCATACCGATGATTCTCGGTAATATTTTCCAACAGCTCTACAATATGGTTGACAGCATAATAGTCGGGCAGTTTGTCGGTGTTGATGCACTAGCGGCAGTTGGGGCGACTGGCTCGATTAATTTCCTTGTAATAGGCTTTGTTCTCGGTATAACCAGCGGCTTTTGTATTCCTATTGCGCAGCGGTTTGGTGCTGGTAATGTTAAGGAAATGCGGCGGTTTGCTGCGAACGCACTTTATCTCGCAATATTTTTTACGGTTGTCCTCACGACCGTTACTATGATTTTCACAAAAGATATTTTAAGGCTTATGGATACGCCAGAGGACATAATTGACCAGTCGTATTCGTACATAATTATTATTTTCGGTGGTATAGTTGTGATAATGTTTTACAACCTTTTTTCCTGTATTCTCCGTGCCTTGGGGGACAGCCGCACACCGCTTTATTTTTTAGCAGTAGCATCGATATTGAATATTATTCTCGACTTATTATTCGTGTTAGGCTTCAATATGGGTGTGAGCGGAGCAGGCTATGCTACGGTTATTTCGCAGGGTGTTTCGGTGCTTTTGTGCATTATTTATATCAGGAGAAATTATCCGATATTGAGATTTAACCGTGATGAGCTTAAGCCGTCATTCAAGCACTGCGGAAAGCAGCTTTCCATCGGTATCCCTATGGCGCTCCAGTTTTCGATAACGGCAATAGGCTCGATTATTATGCAGACTGCTATTAATGGACTCGGCACAGTTTATGTGGCATCGGTAACTACTGCTAATAAAATTTCAATGCTTATATGCCAGCCGATGGAAACAATGGGTATCACAATGGCGACCTACTGCGGTCAAAATCTCGGTGCCAATAAGCTGCTCCGTATCCGTAAGGGTGTATCGATTTCCTTGAGAATGCAGCTTATATACTGCGCTTTTGCCAGTCTGGTGCTGTGGTTCCTCGGTAAATATCTGGCTATGATGTTCATATCCACGGGTGAGGTTGTTATTCTCGAGAACGTGCAGTATATGCTGAGGATTTTCGCTCTGATGTACCCGACATTAGCACTACTTTTCATTTTCAGAAGCTCGTTACAGGGGCTGGGTTACAGCTTTATTGCAATGTTTGCGGGTGTAGCTGAGCTTGCCGCACGAGCGTTTACGGCATTTGTTTTGGTGGCTCCGCTGGGTTTCCTTGGAGTTGCTTTATCAGGACCTGTTGCGTGGCTTCTCGCAGATGTTATGCTTATTCCCGCATACTTTATAATAATGTCAAAGCTTAAAAAGATTCCTCGGAAGGAATTAAGTAATATAAAATAAACTAACCCGACAACATTAATTTGTTGTCGGGCTTAATTTATTCTTATTCAAACTGGCTTGGGTGCTTGGAGAAGAAATCTATCTTCGGCTCAAGAAATTTAAGTGTGTGATTATATTTATCGGGCATGAAGTCATAAACAGTGTCGAATATACGCTCCCAGCTAAAGAAATCCTCGCCGAAGCCTAAATATTCACGCAGCATTTCGGTACCCTGCGGTGCTATCGGGTGCATTAAAACAGCGGCTACTCTCAGCATGTGGAATGTGTTTACGAGGGTTTGCTTTCTTAGCTCGTTATCGTCTCCCGCTTCTGCGGCTCTGATATTTGCTACCCAGTATTTATTAATTCCACGGATATAGCTGTCCATTATATACATAACCTGATGGAACTCATGTGCCAGCATCGTCTTTTCATAGGCTAAAATCGTTTTCTGCGCATCTTTTAAAATATCGGGATTTATATCGCCATACAGTAATTTGGTGTCAAAAAACGATTGTGAGGTGTAAAAACAAGAGCGTATTACGCGATTAAGTACATTAGTCAGCAGATTGCCTTCTTTTAGTGCGGGGTCGGCTTCGTTTTCCTTTGCATCGGGGTTAAGAGGCTTCGGCTGAAAGCTGACACTTCTCATACCAAGTCCCAGACCTAAAAAATGCGACCTTAGCTGCTCTGGGGTGTAATATTCAAGCAGGTCAAGTGCCATCGGAGGCTTAATCTCGGAGCTGCTGCTGGCTTTTTTATCAAGGAATAATATATGATTTCCCGCAACAAGATATGGCAGCATGAAGTCGCCGTTATCGGGATTTGATTTGGGGTTCTTGCCCTGCATACCCATCCACATGCCGACCTCGGCAGGTCCGTAGAACGAAATATTATCGGAGCCGATAAACTGGTAAACGAGAGCATCCTTGTCGAGCCACCATTTTTTCCACTCGTTTTCGTCTTTGCCTATGCTTTTGAGATAGGCTCTGCTGAACGAGACGGGTGCAAACAGGGACTCAGGCCATACCCAGAAGGTTAAGTTCTCGGTTCCCTCACAGTCGGGTGCGGGTACTCCCCATTCAACATTGCCAGTCAGGCGGAAAGGTACAAGAGTCTTGCCAGTTCGATAACGAACGGTATTATTCGTCAAAATATTACAAGCTGTATTTCGTTCGGGAAGTGTCTCAAAGGATAACGTGAACGAGGTCTTGCCTTCTTCAAAGCCATGCTGCGGAAGCTCGCTTTTTATCGAGGTGTATATATCAAAATGCTCGTTCTTTACATAAATAACGGGCTTTTTAAGAAATTCATCTATCGTCTTTACTATGAACTTTCGAAATCCAGGGGTTTCTTTTAACTGCTCGCTCCATTCTGACAAAAGCTCTCTGAAATCGGGCAGATTAAAATACCAGTTAGTCACATCACGCATTTCGGGTGTGTTTCCAGTTAATACGCTTTTCGGGGCAATCAGCTCGGCGGGAGTGTAGGGGTGACCAAGCTCACATTCGTCGGCATACGCCTTTGTGCTTTGACAGCCTTGTATAGGGCATCTTCCAACAACCTGTCTGCCGTTTAGGAAAACCTCTTTCTCGGTATCGAAGAACTGCGAGGTTGTAATTTTTGAGAGATGTCCGTTATTATAAAGCGTCTCAAAAAAGTACCTGCAAACATCTTCATGTTCCCTAGCTGCACTTCCGAAGGAGGAGGCAGAAAACAGGTTAATATCTATCAAATACTTATCAAGTGCTTCCTTTTGCTTATCGTGATTTAGTCTCACATAATCGTCGAGTGTGCCTGTAAATTCGCCGCTTTCCACCAGCTTCTGATAGCTTACCAGTATGGGGGAACCGTAGCAATCGGTGCCTGAAACGAAGATTACATTTTCTTTGCCTATTCTGTCACGCATAAATCTTGCAAAGGTGTCCGCCTGAACATATACACCTCCGATATGCCCGAAATGAAGTTCTTTGTTACCATAAGGCATTCCGGCTGTGATTATTGCACGAGCCGGAAATTTTGGTCTGTTATTTAATTCGTCAAGTTCGTCTAACATAAATTTGTCCTTTGATTATTAATTTAAGGGTGGGGCTTACCCTCGCGATATGCCTGCATTATATCCTTGAATATTTCGCCGTTTGAGGGTGGGGTCCAAGTTATTGCATTTGCACCGGCGTTTATGGTATCTGTTATAGTTTGCTTATTCGGACCACCTGTTGCTATTATCGGCACAGTCTGGTCTATTTTTCTGATTTTTTCTACAATTTTT
>JAVBPL010000115.1:0-5804 GCA_031549645.1 Ruminiclostridium sp.
AAGCTCACACTTGCAGCGATGGAGCTTCAGAGCAGAGAGATTAAGGTGATTGACCTTGCGATTAAATATGGATATGACAGCTCCGATAGTTTTACCAGAGCATTTGTGAAACAACACGGCGTAACACCGACCTCAGTTAGGGAAAAAACGGAGTTTATTAAAATCTTTCCGCCGCTTACTTTTCAAATTAAAATTAAAGGAGTACAGGGTATGAACTGGAGAATTGAAGAAAAAGAGGCGTTCGAAATTTTTGGTGTTGAAAGAATATTTCAAAATAACGAAATCGGAAAGGTCCCCGATTTTTGGACTGAATGTCATCAGAATGGCAGTTATGAAAAGCTTTTCGATGATGCAGGTGGAAAGAGAAAGCCCGATGGCAGAGGTTATCCCCGTGAAGATGGCGCGTGCGTTATAAATGCCGCATGCGGTTATAGCGAACCAGGCGATAATGTTTTTCCGTATATGATATGCGCATTTAAAACAGATAACTGTAAAACCGATGGATATAAAATAGCACAAATTCCAAAGACAACATGGGCAATTTTTCGAAGCGACGAAAAAGATAATTCGGGGCTTGAAATCCCAAACCTTTTTAATCAGGCATACAGTGAATGGCTGCCATCTTCTTCGTATATAAAGGCTTTAGGTCCTGATATTGAAATTTATGGCACGACACCGAGCGGTAAGTATTTCGAAGAAGTCTGGATTCCTGTTGTGAAGAAATAATTTATTATTATTTCTTGTTAAAAATAGCCAAAAAACGCTCTAAAACTTTGTCTAAAAAACCGCCCTTGTGCGGTTTTTTATTTGTGTTATAATAAACTTACCGGTTAACGAAATCGGAGATTTCGAACCGGTGCCAAGTTTATTGAAACATAATTCGAATTTGCTTCGCAAATAGAAGCTACGCTTTGTTGCTATCGCAACAGACTTATGTTATAATAAACATATGGCAACGATTTCATTATATTGAAATTCGATTACGAAAGGAACGGAAATTAGTATGAACTACGGTTATTTTGACGAGAAAAACAGAGAATACGTTATCACGAAGCCCGACACACCCTCAGCATGGGCAAACTATTTGGGGTCCCCCGAATACGGCGCAATTATTTCGAACAACGCAGGCGGTTACAGCTTTGTAAAATCGGGTGCAAACGGCAGACTTATACGTTACCGTTTCAACAGCGTTACTATGGACCAACCTGGCAGATATATTTACATCAAGGACAGAGAGACAAACGATTACTGGAGTGCATCGTGGGCGCCTGTATCGAAGCCGCTCGACAGCTACAAAACCGAGTGCCGTCACGGTACCGCATATACAAAAATCAGCTCGGAATATAAGGCAATTTCCACGGAAACTTTATACTATGTGCCCAAGGACAAGACCTACGAGGTTTGGTGCTCTAAGATTACAAATAATGACAGTAAGGACAGAACCCTCTCTGTTACAGGCTATGTTGAGTTTACTAACGAGTCGAATTATGAGCAGGACCAGGTAAATTTACAGTACACACTTTTCATAACGCATACATATTTTAAGGGCAGCTATATAAATCAAAAGATAAACGAGAATTTCGGCGACCCGAATAAGGAACGCTTCTTCGGTCTCGCAGGTGCTGAGATTTCGAAGTACTGCGGCGATCGTGACAAGTTCGTCGGTCGTTACCGCGGTTATCATAACCCAGTAGGAATTGAGGACGGGCTCAGAAACGACCTCAACTACAACGCAAACTCCTGCGGTGCCTTACAGTCTGATATCGTCTTAAAGCCTGGCGAAACCAAAACCTTCATCTATTTACTAGGTCAAAAATCCGAGAAGGAAGCGGAACAGATAATCGCCTCTTATAAAGATGTGGCAGTAGTTGAAAAGGAGCTTGCGGAGCTTAAGGAATACTGGCACTCGAAGCTCGATAACCTTCAGGTTCAGACACCTGACGATAAGTTCAACAACATGGTTAATGTCTGGAACGCTTACCAGTGCTTTATCACGTTTATTTGGTCTCGTGCGGCATCGTTCCAGTACTGCGGACTTCGCAACGGCTTCGGCTATCGTGATACCGTTCAGGATATACAGGGTATTATTCACCTTGCGCCCGAAATGGCGGCTGAGCAGATACGCTTTATGCTCTCGGCACAGGTAACTAACGGCGCAGGTTTACCGCTTGTAAAGTATAACCACAACGCAGGTCAAGAGGATACACCTGACGATGCTAGCTATGTTAAAGAAACTGGTCACCCCAGCTACCGTGCAGATGATGCTCTCTGGCTTTTCCCGACTGTATATAAGTATATTTCCGAGTCTGGTAATTCAGCGTTCCTCGACGAAGAAATATTTTATGCCAATAATAACGAAAAGGGTACAGTTTACGACCACCTAAAGCGTGCCATTGACTTCTCAATGAACAATCTCGGAAATCATGGTATGCCCGCAGGACTTCACGCTGACTGGAACGATTGTCTCAGACTTGGCAAAAAGGGCGAAAGCACCTTTGTATCATTCCAGCTTATGTATGCGATAAAAATTCTCCGTATATACGCAGAAGAAAAGAACGATACCGAATATGTTAAATATCTTGATAAAATTGCGGCTGATATGTCAGGAATTATTGACGAGTGCTGGAACGACGACCGCTGGATAAGGGGCTACAAGGAGGACGGCACTGTTATTGGACAAAGCACCGACCCCGAAGCAAATATGTGGCTCAATCCTCAGTCGTGGGCGATTATTTCGGGTATTTCCTCTAAGGAACAGGCAACACGCTCAATGGACAGCGTGTACAGAGAGCTTAGCACACCATATGGTATTCAGGTTATGAACCCGCCTTATCACCACCATGCATTTGACGGTGCGCTTATGCAGTGCTTCAACGATTATACAAAGGAGAACGCGGGCATATTCTCACAGCCACAGGGTTGGGCTATACTTGCCGAGTCACTTATCGGACGTGGTAACAGAGCGTATGAATACTGGTGCAACGCAAGCCCTGCTAGTATGAATGACGATGCCGACCGTCGCATTCTCGAGCCGTATGTTCACGGACAGTTCGTTGAGGGTAAGGGCAGTCCGTTCGCAGGTCGTGCGCATGTTCACTGGCTGACAGGCACCGCTTCGACTGTTATGGTTGGTACAACCGAGGGTATTCTCGGCTTAAAGCCTGAAACTAAGGGCATAGTAATAGACCCCTCAATTCCGTCAGAGTGGAAGGAGTTCACAATGCAGAAAACCTTCCGCGGAAAAAAGCTGAATGTCACAGTAAAGAACCCGACAGGCTCAGAGCATGGAGTTAAGAGCGTTACCGTAAACGGTGAAAAAATCGAAGGTTTATTAATCCTTGACAGCATTTTAAAAGCTCAAAATGATGTAGTTATTGAGATGTAGTTTAACTTAAAACAACACGATTATTTGAGGCACTACAATACGGGTTGACTTTGAGCATTGTAGTGCTGGTTATAAAAATCCGCAGTAGATTAGTCTACTGCGGATTTTGCTTTTAAATTCCTTTTACTCATTTAACCACATCTCTACTTCTCTTTGTCTAGATATTACCGCTTCATCAAGCGTTAAGCGGTTTTGCTGATAATCTTCGATGTAACTGTGCTCTGAAGATGGTGTATAATTATAATAAACTTCGCCGTTTTTGCAAATATCATAGATATCTAAAAAAGCGGGAAGCGAAGTATCGTATACATTATTATAAAATTCGATATTTTTTTGGGTGAAGCAAGGGTCTTTCACGAAGCTATGAGGGTCGCTAACGGCCGTTTCGAGATACAGGATAGCAGCTTCTTTATTTTTGCTGTGTGGGTTTACAACCGCATATTTTACACCGACTAAATTTGTTTTTAAATCTGATGTTATTTTAGGCTCGGGCAAGATTCTCCATTTATTTAAGTCAGTAGTTATATCGGAAATTGCTTCAAGCTTAAATATCACCCGATCTGTATCATATTGGGGAGTCGTTGAAAGCCCTCTGTCATCAAAAACGCTATCTGTAAAACTGGGTCTGAATAGTTTGTTACCATTGGGATCTATTTGTCTATCCCAACCGCTGTATAGGGTTTCAACCAGCTTTTTAAATAAATCGGTATTGAAATTAATAATATTATTTTCATAATCGTTGTGTACAGCTTCGTATTGAATGTAACAGCTTGGATAAAAATTATTCACAAAACCGTACACCGCATAATCTGAATAACTATTTGTTTGCTCATATAAGCGTTCCAATGTCTTTATAAAATCGTCGAAAAATTCCACATCTTTGTGCGTAAGGTTAAACTTTTCAAAATTTTCTGGCACATACCATAAAGCGTTGGTGCTTATTGTAAGAGGAATTGCCCATGTTTCATTATCTTTTGTTTTTGCGGTATTGCTTAGATAATCAAAGCAACCGTCAATATAACCGCTTATTGTTTTTGAAGTATTAAGCGGTACATAAAAACCTCGTTCTTTAAGTATCCTTGTAGCATAATGTGAAGAACTGAAAATATAGACGTCAACGCTCTCATTCCCTGCCATTATTTCTGTTAAAAACACTATATCATCTAGAGGAATTGGTTCTACAGTAGCTGATATTCCTGTTTCTTTTCTTAAAGCTATTGCATTTAAAGTGTTGTAATATTTATAATCAGATATAACAAGTTTATCTGTTTTCGCTTCCTCTTTTTTGCTTGAAAAATCTGTATTGTCGTAAAGATATCCTATATATACGCTGTTTATTTTTGCATTTATAACTTCATCTTGAGCTGTATCAATCGTGTAAAAAGGAATATCAAGATAAACAAAATGCCCGGCATATAACCATATATTACATCCTGGTCCCGTATAAATATTTTCCTCTAGGGTTGAGATAAAGTTGTTTGATATTATTTTATTCTTTAAAGTATAACTTGGATCGATATACGTAAAATTATTGTTTTCATAAATAAAAGCAAAAATATAACCAACATCGTCCATGTTAGAGATTTTTTTAGAATTGCTAGATTCTAAATCTAAAATATTTAATGTATAAGCATTGTTCTCGTAACTATAATAAAACAAATCGTCATTAACACTTGAATAAATAGATATTATGTTTTCTATTTTCAAATCATGGATTTCTCCTGTTGTGAGATTAATTTTATATAATCTTTCATCAAAATCAGAAAATCCATTCTCATCATGTTCACCATAATGATCATGAGCCTCTTCATCATTATAATTAAGCATAGGTATAACTAAAACATAAGCTGTTTCTTTTATAATTACTAAATCTTTAATTTCAATTATTTCGACATCAAATTTGTTTGTTACTGCGGATTGTTTTTTGCTGCTTAAGTCATATACATCTAAGCGATTTTGCTCATAGTTATAACCATAAACTTTGTTGTTGTTAAAATTTAATGCTGTTAGATTCTGTGCGTTATTATATTCTTCTATTAGTTCACCATTACCAGTATATTTAGCTAAATTTATTTTATCTGTAGAAGCATAAATCTCGCCGATATCAGAAATAGTAAAAGAATAAACATTTATATTACTAAAATTAAACCTATACTCTTGTGAAATTTCTCCAAGCTTTAGATTTTCTATAGATTCTGTTTGTGATATAGTTATACCTAAATCTTGTTGTTCCGTGTTTCCGCAACCTGACTCCGTTATAATAATAAAAATCATAAAAATGCTTATAATTTTTTTCATGATAAAAAACCATTCCTTTCCGAAACGAACGAGTAGTGAATAAGTGCTTTTATTCAAACTAACCTCCTATTTCCAACACCCTTGCGAAAACCGCAAGGGTGTTGGAAATGTTTAAATACAA
>JAVBPL010000085.1:0-21821 GCA_031549645.1 Ruminiclostridium sp.
AATCGGAGACTTTATCATGCTTCCGTTTACCGTTTTCGTTACTGTTTCTGCACCGTTTCCGCTTGTCGTCATTAAGTTCATGTTCATCGGGGGCATCGGGGGTATTTGTCCTTGTACCTTTTCCTTAATGCAAACCTTAGCTTCGTCATTTTCGATGCTTAGCTCGCCTAGGTTGTTATCCTTCATAATCTTGATAATCTTTTCAAGAACCTCAAGGTCGTAAAATATATTCATTGATATTCTCCTTATTATTTATTCTACAGGCTTCAGGCAAATACACGCATTATGTCCGCCGAAGCCTAGCGAATTTGATAAAGCACCCGTTATTTCGGTCTTGCGATTTCCTTCTATTACATAGTCGAGGTCACATTCCTCATCGGGAACCTTATAACCCACAGTTTTGTGAATAATTGAGTTTTCAATTTGGAGTGCGGTAACAGCCGCTTCAACAGCTCCTGCGGCTCCTAAGAGATGTCCCATCATGGATTTTGTCGAATTTATCGCAATATTCTTGGCATGGTCACCAAAAACAAGCTTAATAGCGGCAGTTTCGGTCCTGTCATTTATCGGTGTCGAGGTACCGTGTGCGTTGATGTAGTTTATTTTGTTAAAATCAAGTCCGCTTTCAAGCACAGCAAGCTCCATTGCCTTTGCTCCGCCGCTACCGTCAGGACTTGGACTTGTCTCATGATAAGCATCACAGGTCGAACCATAACCGCATATTTCTGCGTATATTTTAGCACCTCTTGCCTTTGCGTGCTCGTATTCCTCAAGGATTAGCATACCGGCACCGTCACCTAAAACGAAGCCGCTCCGTTCCTTGTCAAACGGCACAGAGGCCCTATCAACGTCAGTTGAACGGGTTACTGCGTGCATATTGTTAAAGCCAGCGTAAGCAAAGCCGATATGACAAGCCTCGGTCCCCCCCGCAATCGCAACATCAAGATAACCATGCTTAATGGCACGGAAAGCCTCGCCTATTGCGTGGGTTGAGCTAGCACAGGCAGAAACAGGGCTAAAATTTGAACCCTTGAAGCCCGTCTTAATCGCCACGATACCTGCCGCCATATTACCAATCATCATAGGTATCGTAAAAACTGACACTCTGCCATTACCTTTGTTGTGATAATTTTTCATCTGCTCATTGGTTGTCTCTATTCCGCCGATACCTGAGCCTATTATGACACCAGCACGATAAGGGTCGGTGTTGTCCTTAAAATCACTGCCCGCATCTTCTAAAGCTTCCTTTGCCGCTACATACGCATACTGCGTAATTTTATCGGTACGGCGAAGCTCCTTTTTATCAAAATAATCCTCACCGTTGAAATTCTTAACCTCTGAAACGACATTCAGCTCCTCTGTCTGCTCAGGGAACCAGCTTTTAAGCTCGAAGCCGTGCTTATTAGCTATTACGCTTGCCCAAAGCTCCTCTTTATTATTTCCTATCGGAGATATTACTCCAAGTCCTGTTATTACCACTCGTTTTGTGCTCATATATGTCCTCACTTTATCTTGTTTATATGGGGAATTTAGTATGAAAATCGTTAGGTTTTCATACGTGTTTAGTAAGAAAATCGTCAGATTTTCATACGTTACATACTTAATCCGCCGCTGATTTCGATAACCTGTCCCGTAATATAGGAGCTGTCCTTACCAGCAAGGAACGAGATTACTCCTGAAATTTCTTCAACCTTGCCATAACGCTTCATGGCTACCTGGCTGAGTATTGCCTTCTTCTGCTCATCGGTAAGAGCATCGGTCATGGGTGTTTCGATTAAACCCGGTGCCACCGCATTTATGTTAACGCCTCTTGAACCAAGCTCCTTAGCGGCACTTTTGGTCATGCCGATAATTGCAGCTTTAGATGCGCTGTAATTGAACTGTCCGGGATTTCCGTAAAGACCTGCAACTGATGAAAGATTGATTATTCTGCCGCTTCTCTGCTTCATCATTATGGAGCCGCAAAGCTTCATCATATTGTACACACTTTTTTGATTTACAGCTATAACAAGATCGTAGCTTTCCTCAGTCATTCGGGCTAGAAGTCCGTCTCTTGTGATGCCTGCGTTGTTCACCAGCACGTCGATTGCACCGAAACGTGTCTTTATTTTCTCTACCATTTTTTCACATTGGTCGTATTTTGACACGTCGGCGGCAAAGCATTCCGCTTCTACACCGAAGGCTCTGCACTGTTCGGCAATTTTGTATGCGCCCTTTTCAAGCTGTGCTTCGTTTACATCATTAATTGCAATATTAAAGCCGTCCTCTGCAAGCCTCAGTGCTATCGCAGCACCTATTCCTTGCCCGCCGCCGGTTACTATTGCTGTTCCTAATTTAGCCATTTTCTTTTTCTCCGCCTTTCATACTTTTCCAGCCATATAATACACAAATATTGATTATCGCAGTAACTGCCGTAAGGAATGCCGTCAAAAATAACCTCACATACGAAAGCGTATATCCTCCGACAAGTGCCGTTATCACAATCTGAATAGCTACACCAAACAGCAAATATTTCGTGAAATAAAATCTTTTTGAAATCCCCAAAACAGACACTAAAACAAGCTCCGCAAGCACAATGATATAGCTAAGCTCAAGCTCGGCATCAAGGAGAATGGCGCTTTCGCCCCTAAGCGAATTATAAACCAAAATCGCCGTTAATGCAACTGGAAAAAACGAAAAATCCAGTATCAACCGATAAATATTCTTAATTTTAGAGAGCTTTTTTTCGTCATTTATGCCGTCGCATCTGAGTATAGACTTTATTTTTTCAAGCATCAAGTTACCTCTTCAGTAATTTTTCTGCCCCCATCATCATTTCTTCAATCATTTCAGCCGCTGTTTGAGCTTTATTCACCATACCTGCAATCGCACCGCAAAGAAAGCTTCCCTCGTCGATATTTCCATCAACAGCCGCTTTACGAAGTGCGCCGACCGTAAGATTTTCGAACTCCTCGGGTGTGCCGCCATCACGCTCGAATTGTAATAAACCGCGGGCAAATTTCGTCTTTACTCCTCTGCAAGGGTGTCCTGTAAAGCGTCCCGTAACTATACTGTCGGTGTCCTTGGCTTCAAGCACAAGCTTTTTATAATTTTCATGTGTCTGGCACTCCTCGGCAACAAGGAATCTTGTACCGATTTGAACACCCTCTGCACCAAGCATAATGCTTGCGGCTATTCCCCTGCCATCAGCAATACCGCCTGCTGCGATTACGGGTATGCTTAATGCATCAACAACCTGTGGAACCAAGCACATAGTAGTGTTTTCGCCGATATGACCGCCGCTCTCAGTTCCCTCTGCAACAACAGCGTCAGCACCAGCTCTTTCCATACGTTTTGCAAGAGCAACGCTCGGTACAACGGGAATTACTTTAACCCCTGCGTTTTTCCACGCCTCGATATATTTTCCTGGGTTGCCTGCGCCAGTGGTGACGAATGCGACTTTTTCCTCAATTACTACCTGTGCCAGCTCGTCTGCACTCGGTGACATGAGCATGATATTTACGCCAAACGGCTTATCAGTAAGCTGTTTTGCCTTGATTATTTCCCCTCTGATGATTTCTGCGGGAGCGTTTCCACCCGCTATTATGCCCGCTCCGCCTGCATTTGAAACAGCTGCGGCAAGCTTATGCTCTGCTATCCACGCCATCCCCCCCTGGAGAATAGGATATTTTATACCCAGTAATTCTGTAATTCTTGTGTTCATTTTTTATATCCGCCTTTCTTAAATCTCAAAACAAGCTGAACCGTAGGTTAAGCCTGCGCCAAAGCCCACAAGGCATATTTTCATGCCAGATTTTAGCTTTCCGTCCTTATTAAGCTCTGCAAGACAGGTTGGAATACAAGCACTTGAGGTGTTTCCCTTGAGCGCTATATTGGTGTAAACCTTATCCATACTGAGTCCTAGCGTCTGAACCGCTGTTTTAATAATCCTGATATTCGCTTGATGAGGAATAAATAAATCGATATCCTCGATTTTAAGCCCCGCTTTCAGAAGCGCGCCGTTTACCGCCTTCGGCATTGCATCAACTGCGAATTTATAAACCGATTTACCCTCCATGACGATTTTACTTTCTCTGGTGTCGTTAAACTGCTCGTCCTCGGGAAAAAGAGACGGGAACGGTGAATTTTTATTATAATTAATTCTGAAATAAAGACTCGCATTTTCGGGTTTTTCTCCCACCGCACCTAAAAAAGACGCATACGGCTTGTCCGAGGCTTCGAGTAATACCGCTCCCGCTCCGTCTCCGAAAAGCACACAGCTTGCTCTGTCGGTAAAGTCAACATGGGTATTTAACGTTTCAGATGATATAATCAAAATTTTTTTATAATCGCCCAGCGCAAGATGCGACCTTGCTATATCCAGTGCGGTTATAAAGCCTGTACAGGCGGCATTTAAGTCAAAGCAGCTTGCATTTACCGCACCGATTGCCTCCTGAACGATGCAAGAAATAATCGGGTATAAATAGTCAGGGGTACAGGTGGTTACGATTATACAGTCGATTTCATCTGCATTGATACCAGAACTTTCGAGTGCATCTTTTGCCGCTTCTATTGCCATAAAATGATTTGACTTACCGATATTAAGGCGTCTTTCACTTATACCAGTACGTGTTCTTATCCATTCGTCGTCGGTTTCAACATATTTTGAATAATCTTCATTAGTAACGCAGAGCGGCGGTACATAGCAGCCTGTGCCGATTATTTTTAATCCTGAGTTCATTTATTATAGTCTCCATGTGTTCTTGCGTATTTTTTTCTTGATTTTGATATGAGAATGGTTTATAATGTAATAATAGTATTATGAACATAACACAACATAATCTATTGTAGTTTAATTCCTAAAATTTGTCAATATTAAATTTATAAATATATTATTTTTGAAAGGGAAATGGCGTTATTATGGCAAAAATTGCAGTACTTTTTTCAGGACAAGGCTCACAATATGTCGGTATGGGTAAGGAGCTTGTCGAAAACTTTCGGTCAGTGAAGAATATTTTTGATACAGGGAGCGAAATTCTAGGCTTTGATTTACTGGAGCGTATAAATAGCGGAGATGAAAATGTGCTTTCTGGGACTATTACGGCACAGCCAGCTATCTTTGCAATGTCTTTATCGGCACTGGAAGCGGCTAAAGAGAGCGGACTTGCTTACAGTGGTGTTGCAGGTCATTCACTTGGTGAATATGCGGCAATGGTCGGAAGCAATGTGATAAGCCTTTCTGACGGCTTTAAAGCTATTAAGCTAAGAAGTGAAGCTATGAGCAGGGCGGCAGAAAAAAATAAGGGCGCAATGGCGGCAGTTATAGGTGCAGAAGACGCACTTATCGAAGAAGCTTGTGCCGAAATAAGAAATCAAGGCGATTATGTCGTGCCTGTAAATTATAATTCACCCGTTCAGACTGTAATTGCAGGCAGTATAGAGGGTATAGAAAAAGCATCTTCTCTCCTCACAGAAAAGGGTGTTAAAAGAATAATGAAGCTTCAGGTTTCCGCGGCGTTCCACTCTGATTTCATGAAGGAAGCAGGTGTGGAGTTTAAAGAAAAGATTGATGTAAGCTTTAACAGCCCTAACGTCGATTTTTATTCAAATGTTTTCGGAAATAAGCTTAACGATTTTTCCGATATGCCTAGTTATCTGGGGCGGCATATTTATTCGGCGGTAAGATTTACCGATGAGCTTTATGCTATGCAGGCTGACGGGTACGATACCTTTATAGAGGTTGGACCTGGCAAGGTATTAACTGGACTTGTGAAGAAAACACTCTCTGAAGCGAGAGCCGCAAACATCGAGGATTTAAAGAGCCTGGAAAGCGCTAAGTCGATATGGCAGGCTTAAAATATGGGTTGATTGGCTATCCGCTCGGTCATTCACTCTCACCTTTTATTCATGAACGTTTGTTTAGTCTGTCGGGTATTAGTGCTAACTATTCGCTTTATGAAATTGAACCCGAAAATTTAAGGAGTAAATACGATTTTTTGGGGGAATTAGAGGCTTTTAACGTAACAATTCCGCATAAAATCAACATAATTCCTTTTTGCGAGAGCCTAAGCTCTGAAGCCGAGGTAATTGGTGCCGTTAACTGCGTTTATAAAAAAGTAGGCTATAACACCGATGTTTATGGCTTTAAGAAGTCTGTGGATTTACTAGGTGCAAGTTTAAAATCAAGAGTGCTTATTTTAGGCTTCGGCGGCGCAGGACGAATGGCGGCTATAACTGCACTTAATGAGGGAGCAAGCCTTACGATTGCGGTACGAAATCCTGATAAGGTCGATGCCGAGTTTAAGGATTATACAGTCCAGACCGTCCAGATAGAAAGCGTTCAGGGGGATTTTGACCTAATTGTCAACTCCACCCCTATCGGTATGTTTCCGAATTCCGACACCACACCGATAAGCTTTGAAAAAATATCGGCAAAATATGTTATGGACATGATTTTTAATCCACCGAAAACCCAGTTTCTAAAAATTGCGGAAAAAAGCGGAGCTAAAATAATTTCAGGCGGCGAAATGCTGGTATGGCAGGCGGTTCGTTCGCACGAAATATGGCATGATGGTATTTATACCGAGGCAGAAACGGAAAAGCTAATCAGCGACCTATATAACAGGCTCGGAGATTTATGATGAACAAAATATACTATTTATACGGCTTTATGGGAGCGGGCAAGACTTATTTCGGAGAAGAAGTCTCAAAAGAGCTTGGACTCCGTTATATCGATGCCGATAGCTTTATTGAAAATGAAAAAGGCTTAAAGATACCCGAAATATTCAGCAAATACGGAAGTGATTATTTCAGGGAATGTGAATTTACTGCGCTGAACGAGCTGATAGATTATGATATAATTTCACTCGGCGGCGGTGCCTTAACATACGGGAAAAGTCTTGATTTTGCAAAAAGAAACGGTAAGATTGTGTTTATTGATACGCCGTTTGAAATTTGCTACGAAAGAATTAAGAACGATGCCAACCGCCCCAATGCAAACGGGAAAAGCAGAACAGAGCTTGTGGCGTTGCACACCTCAAGGCTTGAGCATTACAGGGATTGTGCCGATTTTACAGTTACAAATATCTTAGAATTTAAAGGAATAATAAATGATAATTTACAACGTTAAAATTATTACTATGAGTAATACTGATTATGAAAACGGCTATGTGGAATTTACGGACGGTATAATCACTGCCGTTGGTAATATGAAAGATTTGAGTAAAAATAAACTCACCAATAAAGACCTGGACGGACAAGGCTTTACGCTTTACCCTGGCTTTATTGATGCACATTCGCACGTCGGAGTGTTCGGGAATGGGCTGGGTTTCGAGGGGAATGACTCTAACGAAATAACCGACCCGATTACGCCCCAAATGAATGCCATTGATACAATAAATCCGCTGGACTATTGCTTTACCGAAGCCGCAAACGCAGGTATAACCACCGTTATAACTGGTGTCGGCAGTGCAAACCCTATCGGCGGCACAATGGCGGCGATAAAAACTCATGGCAGTAAAAGAATAGAAAATCGCCTAGTTAAGCCTATTGTAGCCATAAAAATGGCACTCGGCGAAAATCCGAAAACCTCCTACAACGACCGTGACGAGTCGCCGATAACTAGAATGGCTACTGCGGCGTTAATTCGTGAGCAGCTTAATAAGACTAAAAGATATATTTCCGCTATGGAAAACGCGGGTGAGGAAAGCGATTTACCCGAATATGACATCAAATGCGAGGCATTAATCCCCCTCCTCAAAAAAGAAACAAAGGTGCATTTTCATTGTCACAGAGCTGATGATATCTTCACCGCTGTTAGAATAGCAGAGGAGTTTGATTTAGATTATGTTCTTGTTCATGCAACTGAGGGCGGACTAATCGCAGACGAGCTTGGAAAAATCAAGACACCATGCATTGTAGGTCCGATAATCTGCGACAGAAGCAAACCCGAGCTGTTAAATCTTAGTATCGAAACAGCGGCAAAGCTTAAAAAAGAAGGAATAAAAATCGCAATATGTACCGACCACCCGGTTGCTCCTATTCAGCTTCTTCCGATAGCGGCGGGACTTGCGATAAAGGGCGGCTTAAGTGAAAATGAGGCATTAAGAGCCATAACTATAGATGCCGCCGAAATATTAGGAATAAGCGGCAGAGTAGGCAGTATTGGGATTGGAAAGGATGCCGATTTTGTACTGCTGGAGCGTCCTTTTTACGATGTTCTGTCGGTGCCTATAGCTGTATTTATTAATGGAGGTAGAATTTAGAGAATGAGTTATTTCAAAAAAAACGTCAGCCTTACAGGAGCACTTTCACCTGACGGCGTTAAAGAAAAGTGGGCTGTTAATCAAAAACCGATTGTCGGCAAGCCTTATTTTAAGCATGAATATAATGAAAAGCTTCTGCTTTATTATCATTCAAGCTACAAAAAGGATTTATGCGATACCATGTTCGAGGGTGAAATTTACTCCGATGACGAAACCTGTCAGCTTGACGGTGTTGTTAAATCGACAAAAAGTATGTTAAAATTCGCCGTAACGACATTTATCGTGTGTTTTATACTAGGCGTATTTTATCTTTTTGTCCCTATTTGGGGTTATGCCCTTTATGGCGCACTTGGTGCAATCGCAGTAGGTGCGGCAATTGGGGTGATGTCGCTTAGGGTTGACAAATATCGGCTTCAAACAATTATCGACTATTTACAAGACTTTATTAATTCCGAAGGAGCCGAAAACGATGAGGGAGATTGATGTTTCTCTAGTCAGAGATAGTGTTAAGAAGCTATGTATAGAGGCGAACATTTTTATGACGACCGATATAAAATCAGCTCTTAAGGATGCAAGCGTTCACGAATTAAGCCCATTATGCACATCTGTAATTGACGACTGCATTAACAACCTCGAATATGCAGCAATATCGAATATCCCTGTATGTCAGGACACGGGAATGACGATTGTTTTTATCGAAATAGGACAGGACGTGCATTTAATCGGCGGTGATTTAGAGGCAGCAATAAACGAGGGTGTCAGAATGGGTTATGCTGAGGGGTATCTCAGAATGTCGATAGTGTCCGACCCACTCGAGCGGGTAAACACGGGCGACAATACCCCCGCGATAATCTATACAAAAATCGTCTCAGGCGAAAATATTAATATATTGGTTTCACCGAAGGGCTTTGGCAGCGAAAACATGAGTAAAATCAAGATGTTCAACCCCACGGCAAGCAGTGACGAAATCATAGCCTTTGTTACCGAAACGGTATCGATTGCTGGCAGCAACCCTTGTCCCCCGATTATAGTCGGGGTGGGTATCGGCGGCGATTTTGAATACTCAGCTTTTCTGGCAAAGAAGGCGCTTTGCCGTGATTTGAGTATCAGAAACTCGAAAAAAATGTATGCCGAAATGGAAACCAAGATACTCAGCGAAATAAATAAGCTAGGAATAGGGGCAGGCGGCTTTGGCGGAACGCAGACTGCGCTCGGGGTAAATATCGAACAATACCCCACACACATTGCGGGTTTGCCAGTAGCTGTTAACATAGGTTGTCATGTGACAAGACACGCAAAAATGAAAATTTAGAAAATTTTGCAACCTTATGCTATTATGCTTTGTGTTATGGTTGTAATTACAAAAAAGAAAGGCATAGAAAATGGAAGGATTATCCTTATGCGCAAAGGATAGTTTTGACGAAGTCATGCAGTTTTACAGCGGAATGGTGTACCGCCTGGCGTTCTCGAGAGTGGGTAACTCCTTTGATGCGAGTGATATAACTCAGGACGTTTTTTTAAAGTACATACGGGCTGACAAAGCCTACAATGACGAGGAACACCGCAAGGCATGGCTGATTAAGACTACGATTAATACCTCTAAAACATTGCTGTTATCCGCTTGGAACCGCCATCGCTCAAGTGACGAGGACAATCAGGAGCATGGTGCAGAGGATAAACAGCTTCAAAAAATTGAAACCGAGAGTGTTGTATATTCATCGGTTCTTGCTTTGCCGCCTAAATATAGAGTGGTTATACACCTTTTTTATTATGAAGATATGTCTGTTGAAGCGATTTCAAAGGTTACAGGTCAGAGTGTAAACACCGTGAAATCCCAGCTTCATCGAGCTAGAAATATGCTTAGAGATAAGCTGGAAGGAGTTGAGTTTGATGAAATTTAACGAACAGTATAAAATTGACAATCAAATAATCGCTCCCTCCGACGAGCTGCTGGCAAGCATCTCCGAAATGCTGCATGAGGAAATCAATAATACTAAAAAACGCACAGTTTTTACTATGATTAAATCGGCAAAGCTTTCACAGCTAGCCACAGTTGCAGCAAGCTTTGTTTTAATTCTTGCCGCTGCGATTATTACTCCCGCTATCATGAGAAGCGGTAAAGATGTCGTTACAGATGGCTCTGCTGCCGATATAACAGGAAACCAAGCCGAAACCAGAGCAGTGACTATTTTTCTTGATGATGCAGTAAGCGGCGATACCGAGGGTACCGAGCTTAGTGACGATGCCAATGATTATGATAATGACGATGTATCAGTCGATAGTCTCGATGCTATGGAAGGTGCCAGTGCAGATGCTGGTAATGGTGGTTATGAAAAAAGCGGTGGGGTAGATACAACTGACAAGCTTGAAGCCGCCTATTATGAAGGTGATGACGACGATGATGCTTATTATGACGATGTAGATGATGATATCGCAGTTGAAGATGATGATGATATGGACTATACGGACAACGAGGTTGTATATGAATATGACAGTTATTTATTATGGCCATCGTCTTCCCTTTGGGAAAATGCGGAATTATCATCAAAGCTGGATAGACCTGCTGCTGAAACTACCACAGAAACCGAAGCTGCCCAAGATGATGTTGAAGAAGATGTTCTGGACGATGAAGAAGATTATGATTATGATTACGATGATGTAGAAGATGATGTAGGCGATGATGAAGTTGAATATTGCGATGATGATGACGACGATAATGATTACGACGGATCTGTCAGTTCATACGGTGAGCTTTTATGGGACACCAATTATACAACATTTAATCAGCTTGCTGAATATGCATTTTCTGGTTTTCATAATGTGAGCAGTATATATATCCCCGCACTTAACGGCGGTGATTATTACGATATGGATATGTTTGGAAACAATAAAGATGTCAACGATATGCTTTACAGCTTCCTTGCAAAGCAGCTTAACACCCCCATAACATATACAAAGGATAATTATTCAAGGGGTGTAGATGCTACTGAAATTGCATTTGTTTTCAGGTGTAATAATACAACAATTCAACTCATAATAAATCAAGACGACACTATGGTTATAACGACCTATCTGAATACTGGATATTATACCTTATACCTAGCAAGTGGCGATTATAACAGACTATATAATTACTATATTAAATATGCTTAATTTTAAACGGGTTAATTCGATTTGAATTAACCCGTTATTTTAGTCATGTCTTTCGTCTTCGTTCGTATACATCTCGCAAAACCTTGCTGAGAATGCCGGTGGCTCATTTTGTATGTATAAATGCGACAAGTCGCCGAAGCCGAGCATTCTGAAAGCCGCTATCCCCTCTCGTCGTTCCTCTGTTACAAGTGTCGTAACAGATGAAGGTAAGGCGCAGGTGCCGTGCCATAACGACATCGCCGAAATCCCCAAAAGATGTGCCAGCATTACACATTCAACACCAAAATGGCAGAAGAACACAATAGTGTCCATATTCGGCTTTTCGGCACGATATATTTTACAGTCTCTTATGTAGCCGTGTTCGGCAATAATCTTGTCTAAGCCGTTCCATACCCTAAAAACCTCGTCGTAGACGTTTCCATCCTTCATTACAGGTACTTGATGCCATTTTTCTGCATCGTGAAAATCGGGAATATTAACCCAGTCATTCGGCAGCCAGTCCCAAGTGTTTCTCGGTCTGCCGCTATCATCTCGCATGATAGGAGCATGAAATTCTCGCAGCCAGTCGTGTACCTCGGCTTCCCTGTTGTTTCGTAAAAACGTTCTTGAAGCGGTATCTCTTGCCCTGCCAAGCGGCGAAACATAAAAGCTCTTGACCTCAAGCGGCGCAATACGTTCGGCAAGCAGCTCTGCTTCCCGCCAGCCCTTTTCGGTGAGCGAGTCAATAGAATAATCGGGGTCGGCGTGTCTGATAATCAGAATTTTCATCTAATAATGTATCCTTTCATTAAAATCGCTGACGGCAAAACCGTCAGCGTTACTTATTAATTGTTATAATCCTGCCTTGACAAAGCGATAATCTAGCTTATATATATTTCCGACATTATCGGCTTTATATCTCCTGATTATACGCTGTAAAATAAGCTCGGCAGTCTCGTTATTTGTGCCAGGTAATAATATTATGAACTGCGCAGCACTATAACGAGCAAAAATATCGCTTATTCTAAGCGACTGGCTGATGCTGCTAAATATCTGCTGCATAACCTTGCTGATATTCTGTTTTTCAACAGCAGTGCCGAAATCCTTAACAGTTATTAAGCAAAGATGCACAGGCTGTCTTTTTCTCTCGCAGTCACGTAGCTGTAGACGGTAAACATGCTTGAAAAATTCCAGCTCGCAGAAAAATGCACCCTTTTCCTCGCTGTTTTCAGCTAGATTTGTCTTGATAACATCGAGATTCATCTCAAAGCTGGTCTCACTCTTTATAATCTCCTCATAGAGTGAGGTAAGCTCAGTTGTGGGGTTCTTTCCGTGCTGATTATAGAATAAATCCACTACATATTGATAATGCTCTCTGGCGGTTTGAAGTTCTTTATTTTCAATTAGCATTTGAATTAGCACACGGTGCGCAAGTTCGCAGTAATTATCAATCAAAATGGTCTTTTTACATACCACGGTGAGGTCGGAAAACTGCTTGTGCTTGTATAAAATTTCGATGAGCCTGTCCGCTATTTTTAAAAACAACGAGTGATAATAGAGATTAATAGGTGTAACCCAAGCCTCATCCTTCATTATGTGAAGAAAATCACCCTTATATAAATCAAAAGCTCGGCGAAGATAAGCCGTCTGCTCCTTTTCGGAAAGCTCGGGCTGATTTGACATTTTGTAAAGATTATCAAGCTCCACAATATCAATGCTGTACTGGAGTGAATTATTAAAAGCATAGGTGCCCATAGAGTTTATTATTATTTCCTCCGACTCGGGCATATCGAGTGCTGAAAGCGTTGTCCTAAGCCTATGAAGCTGTGTTTTAAGTGCCGCAGTAGGATTCTCGCTTTCGCTTCCAGGCCAGAGCAGCTCAATCATTTCGTTTTGTGAAATATCTCTATCACGAAAGGTAATCATATATTTTAAAAGCGTCCACATTTTCTTGGAACGACGGCTTTTTTCCGATATCGTTTTACCATTATATGACATTGAGAATTCGCCCAATGTTTGGATTGTGAGCATCTTTTTATATCCTTTCGTGTTAATAAGCCAGTTGATTTGTGTCTACAGGTACGATTTCTATTGAATGAATTGCCATCTTTCCTTTTGAACGTGAAACAGTGTAGATAAGCGTTTTTATGGTGTCGTCCTCTGATGCAATTCCTGCACTCGCAAGAGGGCTTGGCGAGATGTAATTAACCTTTATTGTATATAATTCACCGACACTCGAAAGCTCGACAATCTTTGGCGCATAAGTGGTATAATAAGTTTTTTCAGGGACAATATAGGAGTTGGTGCTGCTGTCATATTCGAATAGAAACTCGACATCTTCGATACTGCGATGCTCAATCTCATAGCCGTAACCGAAAAGGCTTCTCGCAGACGCTTCAACATCAATCGCGGGCACAGTCATAATGCCCATGTCCTTTTCATAATGCGAGGTGTCGTTAAAAAGAATAATTTTCCAGAGCGACGACGCAATAATCGTCGAGGAATGAAGATACTCAACGCTGCTGAATTCGGGCGGGTCAGTTATAACAACAGGATAAATAAATTTTGTGAATTCTTGTTTTAAGGCTCTCTGGTCGGCGATGTCGTAGACTGTACTCGAAATAAATCGTACTGTCGATACAGCACCGATTATAGATAACACCAGCACAATCGCACCCACGACAATAAAGCCCCGGTGGCTCTTAGTCTTTGGACTTGCTTCCACTACGGTATCGGTGTTATCAGTCAGCAGCTGGTCCATCTCCTCGACGTTTTCCTCAAGAGCACTGCCAAGATTTCCAACAAGCTGATTTAAAACATTGCCTTGTCCTTCTACGGCTTCCTCGGATTTAACAGCCGTTTCGACAGCCGAGGCTTCGGCTTCAAGCGGCACCGCTGTGCTTTTTTTTTCCTTATTTTTCTTAAAAAATGCAGCCATCTATTGTTTTATCCCCTTACTTGTCCGTTTCCATTAATTATATATTTATAGGTCGTAAGCTCCGTAAGCCCCATAGGACCTCTTGCATGAAGCTTTTGGTTTGAAATACCGATTTCGGCACCGAGACCAAACTCATTCCCGTCGGTAAAGCGAGTAGATGCATTTACATACACTGCGGCAGAGTCTATCCCTTGTTCAAATCTTCTAGCATTTTTCAGATTTTCGGTTATTATACAGTCGCTGTGCTTGGTGCTGTAATTATTTATGTGCTTAATAGCTTCTTCAATATCACAAACGACTTTAGATGCTATTACATAATCGTTATATTCAGTTTCGTAATCAAGCTCAGTAACCGCACGTTCAATTTTTATATATTTTGCAGTTTCCTCGTCACCATATATTTTGACCCGCTCACCCCAACGCTCACCAAGCTTTTTAAGAAATTCGGGGGCGATTTTTTTATTTATAAGCATGGTTTCGATTGAATTACAAACTGATGGTCTGCTTGTCTTAGCGTTATCGGTAATAGCAACCGCCATATCAATATCAGCAAACTCGTCTATATAAATATGACAGTTTCCAGCACCGGTCTCGATTACAGGCACAGTCGCATTTTGCACTACGCTTTGTATTAAGCCCGCTCCGCCTCTCGGAATAAGGACATCAACATATTTATTAAGTCTCATAAGCTCGGTAGCGACCTCTCGTGAGGTATCCTCCACAAGCTGAACTATATCAGGGCTTAAACCCGTATCAGATATAGCCTTCCGCATGATTTCAACAAGGCATCTGCTAGAGTTTATCGCATCGCTGCCGCCTCTTAGAATACAGGCATTGCCTGATTTTATGCAAAGAGCCGCCGCATCTGCCGTGACATTCGGGCGAGACTCGTATATTATGCCGATTACACCGAGTGGTACACGTTTTTTAACAATTGAAAGCCCATTCTTCAAATCACCGCCGCCGATTACCTCGCCAACTGGGTCAGGTAAAGCAACTACTTCCCTTACACCGTCACTTATATCCTTAATCCTTTTTTCATTTAAGGTGAGACGTTCAATGAAGGAAGCCGATTTTCCGCTTTTTTCAGCGTTTATTAAATCTATTTTGTTTTCTTCAATTATTTTTTCTTGGTTCTCTATTAAAAGCTCGGCGATTTTAAGCAGTGCGTTATTTTTCACCATTACATCAGCAGAAGTAAATTCCGCCCATGCCGCTTTTGCTTTCATTCCAAGTTCTTCGATATAACTCACTTAAATCCTCGTTTCTTTTATGCTTTTATAATCGTACAGACAGCCTTATTTTCAAACAGGTCGTAGAGTATTTCGGGATTGTCACCCTTAATCATCACTGTGGGAATTCCCTGCTCCTTAGCAAGCTCAGCCGCTTCAAGCTTCGTCAGCATACCTCCGCTTGAAAGTTCAGAGCCTTTGGTCTTTGACGAAGCTATCATCTCACTTGTTATTGTGTCTATCTCTTTAATAAGCTTCGCATCTGAGTCAGTTTTTGGGTTTTTATCATAAAGTCCGTCAACATCTGTAAGTATAACTAACAAATCTGCATCTGCAAGCCCTGCCACCATAGCAGATAACGTGTCATTCTCGTCAAAATCAAGTTCCTCTATTGAAACGCTGTCATTGGCGTTTATTACTGGCACTACGCCTAAATCCAGCAGCTTTGCGAAGGTATTCTTGACATTTTCCTTTCGTACCTTATTCGATATAACGTCTCTCGTCATAAGAATTTGTCCCACAGTGTGATTATATTTTGAAAATTCGTTATCATAAATACTCATCAGTGCTGATTGTCCTACCGAGGCACACGCCTGCTTAGTAGGCATATCCTTTGGTCGTTCCTTTAAGCCTAATCTGCCCACGCCAACTCCGACAGCTCCGCTTGTTACAAAGATAATTTCTATTCCAGAATTTTTTAAGTCGGAAAAGACCTTAATAAGCTTTTCCACTCTTCGTATGTTAAGACTCCCGTTTTTATATGTTATATTTGAGGTGCCAACTTTTATTACCACTCTTTTTTTATCTGATAAGTCAACCATGTCTTGTTATGCCTTTCTGAAATCCGATATTATAATTATAACAAAAATATTCATAGAAATCAATCGTTTTTTTACAAAATCTTACCAAATTCCTCCCCAATCGGTCACACCCGCTTCACAAAGAATGGGTAGAATTGTAATCAAGGAAAAATTTAATACAAAAGTAAAACATCGGTATACAGGGTAACACATACAAAATATTTTTCTATGTAAATTACCATAACCGCATTCAGAACCTTGAGTTTTGTCTGGAAGGGGTTGTGCCGAAGAAATAGCAGGCAAACCATACGGATTTGCCTGCCGCTTTTATTATTCAACACTCACGATATAATAATAAATTGGCTGTCCGCCGTTTACAAGCACTACCTCAATATCATCGCTAACCTTATCCTTAAGATGCTTGTAAGCTTCCTCTGCCGCCTCATCTGTAACATCCGAGCCATACAGAACGGTTATATACGATGTGTCATTTTTTATAAGCTTCTTGGTCACCTTAATCAGTGCCTTGGTGACATCTTTTTCAACAAAGGATAAGCGTCCGTTTTCCATTGCGAGTATGTCGCCCTTTTTAATCTTCTTGTCCTCGAAATCGCTGTCACGCACTGCAAAGGTTACTGAGCCTGTTCCTACCTTGTCGAGAGCTTTAGTCATAGCGACGCTGTTCTCGTTTACATCCTGCTCTACATCAAAGCTGAGCATTGCTGATATTCCCTGTGGAACAGTTCTTGACTGTAAAACTATGACGTTTCTGTCGGCAAGTCTTACCGCCTGTTCAGCCGCCATAATTATATTCTTATTATTAGGTAAAACAAATACATTGTGTGCGGGGGTTGCTAGAATAGCTTCAAGAATATCCTCAGTCGATGGATTATTAGTCTGACCGCCTCTTACGATACAGTCAACGCCTAAATCCGTAAACAGCGCTTCAATTCCGGCTCCGCTTGCAACCGAGACAAAGCCGTATTTTTTATCGGGGCGAACGGGAGGGAGCGAAGCCTTTTTCTGAAGCTCTGCTTTAACCGCCTGTCCCTTATGCTGCTCCTTCATATTCTCGATTTTGAGATTTGTCAGCATACCAAAAAGCAGCCCTTCTTCAAGCGCCTTACCTGGGTGCTCGGTGTGAACATGAACCTTTATAATTTCGTCATCATCAACCACGACAACACTGTCGCCGATGGTCTCTAAATAAGCTCGCAGTGCAAGTGCATCTTTGGCTTCCGCTGACTTAAGTACGATAAATTCGGTGCAATATGTGAAAAGTATATCAGTCTCAAAGGTTCCTGCGACATTAGTAACAACATTTTCCGTTTTTTCTTTAGCCCCAACGTTTTTTATACCCTCGCCGCCCGAAATTACTTCACACATTCCCTTAAGGATTACGAGATAGCCCATGCCGCCCGCATCGACTACACCCGCTTTTTTAAGAACAGGGAGTAATTCGGGAGTTTTTTCGAGACTAATTTCAGCTTCCTTTACCAGCAGATTAAACAGCTCCTTAATATCGCTGTTTCCCACCACGAATTTATTCGCAGCTTCTGCCGCTTCACGAGCCACAGTCAGCACCGTACCCTCGGTAGGCTTCATTACTGATTTGTATGCTGCTTCTACACCGAGTGTTAAGGCAGCAGCGTATTCTTCCGCAGTAGCCACGGTTTTACCCGACAAACCTCTCGAAAGCCCTCTGAAAAGAAGCGATAATATAACACCCGAATTTCCTCTTGCACCTCTCAGCATAGCTGAAGCGGTGCTTTCGGTGACCTGCGCCACAGTCGCATCGTCTGGCAGCAGCTTAAGCTCGGTTACAGCATTTTTTATTGTCATTGACATATTTGTGCCGGTGTCTCCGTCTGGTACTGGGAAAACATTCAGCTCATCAACCATATTCTTCTGGTTGAGTATATTATTTGCTCCCGAGATTATGGCGTCCTTTAAAAGTTTACCGTTAATTGTCAAAACCTATATCCTCACATTCCTTATGATTTAATTCCGTCAACGAAAACGTTGACCTGTTCAACCGTGAGGTCAGTTTCTTCCTCAACAGCAAATCTAACCTTGTTTTGAATACTTTTTACAATAGACGAAACATTGACACCGTAAAGCACGGTTATATGCAGCTCAATGAAAAGCTTATCGCCCGCAAAGCGTACTGTAACGCCCTTATCGATATATTTCTTTTTATGGAAAAAGGGAAGAGACTCAATTAGTGTCTGCTTGATGTTCCCTGCATTGGTGTCGACAACTCCGAAGCAGCTCGTTACCGTCGAGCCTATTAAGGTGGCGAAAAAATGCTTGCTGATATTTATATCGCCAAGATGATTACTTAAAACTACCATATCGTTACCCTTTCCTGAATGCTAACATTTACACAAGTATTATACTATATATGCGATTATTTTTCAAGTACTTTTATCGGACGGGCTATTAATATTTGACTGTCCTTAAAATGCCTGCCCGCTTCCTTCGCTTTTTGCTCATCTCTGAACACACCGAAAACCGCACTTCCGCTGCCTGTCATTGACGCACCGACGGCTCCGTACTTAATCAGCTTGTCTTTAATGGCGGAAATCCTGTAATCACTGTAAATCTCCTCAAATATGTTATACATCAGCCTTGCGCCTTCGATAAAGCGACCGCCTCTAATATAATTCGTAAATTCCTTGAAATCAACGTTTTGGAGAAGCGGATTATCGTCATACTGTTTGTATGCTTCCGCTGTATTAAAGGAAAATTCTGGCTTTATTATCAAGAAAACGCAGTCTCGGACAGCCGCAATCTCGACTATTTCGTCGCCTGTTCCCGTACAGATACAGGTTCCGCCTTTAATGCAAAACGGCACATCGGCACCAAGCCACGAGCCGATTTTGCAAAGGGCCTCGGTATCATAAGGAAACCCGAAATATTCGTTCAAAGCCGTCAGAACCGCCGCTCCGTCTGTACTCGAGCCACCCATTCCCGCTTCTACGGGAATTTTTTTATTTATATCGATATTGACATTATAGAATTTTTCGGGCTTCAGCTCGCTTAAGAAAACCTTGCAGGCACGATAAGCGATATTACGTTCATCAGTCGGTAAGCCAGAATTACATTTTACTGTGATTACGCTTATGCTTTCGTTTTCGGATATGTCGAGCTTAATATCGTCGGCTAAATCTATTTGCTGCATTACCGTTTCAAGCTCGTGATATTTGTCCAGTCTTGTACCCGTTATATCTAGGTACAGATTAAGCTTGGCATGAGCTTTTATTTCAATCATAGCTTATTAATAAATTCCTCAATTCGTTTCATTGCCGTAGCAAGATGCTTCAGCGAATATGCATAGCTGACTCTAATATAACCCTCGCCGCTGCTTCCAAATGCGTCACCAGGCACCACTGCAACCTGCATTTCCTGTATCAGTCTGGTACAGAATTCCTGAGAGCTTAATCCTGTGGATTTTATAGATGGGAATACATAAAACGCACCCTCAGGGGTAAAGCAGTCAAGCCCCATGTCGTTAAAGCTTTTTACGCAAAGCTTTCTACGCATATCATATTCACTGACCATATAATCGACATCATCACGACATTCTGATAACGCAGTAATTGCTGCATACTGGCTGGTGGTGGGAGAACACATGATTGCGTACTGATGAATTTTAAGCATCTGGGTTAAAACTGGCTCAGGACCAGCCGCCCAGCCAAGTCTCCAGCCTGTCATAGCAAAGGCTTTTGAGAAGCCATTAATCACAATCGTTCTTTCCTGCATATCAGGTAGCTGTGCTATCGAAACGTGCTTGTCGCCGTAAGTAAGCTCGGAATATATTTCGTCGCTAATCAGCATTATATTGGTTCCACGGATTACCTCTGCAATTTTTTCAAGCTCCTCCCGTCTCATAATAGCACCAGTCGGATTATTAGGGAACGGCAGAATTAATGCCTTTGTGCGAGGTGTAATTGCATTTCGAACAGCATCAGCAGTCAATTTAAAATTATCCTCGGCCTTAGTCACAAGCGGAACTGGAATACCGCCTGCAAGCGACACAATAGGTGAGTAGCAAACGAAGCTAGGCTCAGGAACCAGCACCTCGTCGCCATTATCAACAATGGTTCTGATTGCGGCATCAATTGCCTCGGAGCCGCCGACCGTCACTACAACTTGATTTTTAGAGCTGTAGTCGAGACCTAAGGTTTCCTTCATGTATTTGCAAATAGCTGCTCTAAGCTCCTCCATACCTGCATTTGAGGTGTAACGTGTATGTCCCGTTTCGAGTGAAAGAATAGCTTTCTTTCTGATAAGCCATGGTGTCTTAAAATCGGGTTCGCCCACTGAGAGTGAAATAACATTGTCCATCGAGCTTGCAATGTCGAAAAACTTTCTTATACCCGAAAACTGCACCTCTCTTACCTTTTTCGTAATAATTTTATCGTAATCTATCACGGAGATACAAGGCTCCTTTCGTCATCAGCGTCAAGCGAAAACAGAGTACCTTTTTCCTTGAAACGCTGTAAAATAAAATGTGTCGTCGTCGACAAAACCCCGTCCATAGTAGCAAGACGGTCAGAAACAAACATCGCAATATCTCTGAGATTGGTGCCCTTAATAGTAACGGCAAGGTCAAACGAGCCGCTCATAAGCTGCACCGAGTCTACCTCCTTATACTGCGCTATTTTACCGGCGACAACGGCATAACCGCAGTCCATCTGGGGCGAAACTCTCAGCTCCACCATTGCGGTTACAGCGTTTTTATCGAATTTTTCTTCGTTTATTATTGCAGAATAACCTATGATAATACCCTCGTTTTCAAGCTCGGCAATGGCAGCCTCAACCTCGTTGGCAGTGCTGTCAAGCATGGCGGCTATATTTTCGTTTGTGAGACGTGCGTTTTGACGCAGAAGGTGTAATAATTTTTCCTTATTCATTGATTTAACCTCTCTTAAATATTAATAAAATATGGTTTTCTTTCCTTAAAATATGCTATTCTCATGAAGCCACAGGCTCGTGCTATCGCCAAGGCTTCATCTATTCCCGCCGCCAAATCAGCGGTTCTATGTGCATCGGAGCCTACGGTAAGCATTTCGCCGCCAAGCTCCTTATAACGCTTGATATATTTCATTTCGGGATCGGTTCTGCTGTAATTATCAGCTCTTAGCCCACCTGTGTTTATTTCAATTGCAATTCCCTTATCTATTGCAAGCTTTAAGACCCCATCGATTTCGTCGTCGTGATTTTCGATATTATAAGAAATTCCGCTTCTTCCGATAATGTATCTCAAGGGATAAGTTAAATGCGCTACTGTGTCTATTTTTCCCCATTTTATCATATCTAAAACCTCGGAAAAATAGCTTGACAGCAAGGAATGGCAATCCGCTTTATTAAAATCGATGTAATAAAAATCCTGAAAGCCAGTCACGGCATGAACCGAGCCTAGAACTATATCATAATCCGTTTCAGAAAGCAGCTTTTCGGTTAAAGCTAT
>JAVBPL010000065.1:0-4000 GCA_031549645.1 Ruminiclostridium sp.
ATAAGGGAAAAAAGAAAACTGGCGTTAACGGTAAACGACAGGTATCTGAAACCTTTTATCAGAGACGATGAGCTGAAAGGTATTGCACCGCAGGTAATGACAGCACATAATTCTTTAACTGCTAAAACAGGACTTGGAAATGACTTCTTAGGCTGGCTTACGCTGCCTGAAGATTACGACAAGGAAGAATTTAAAAGAATAAAGAAAGCAGCAGACAAGATTAAGAGTGACAGCGAGGTCTTAATCGTTATCGGTATCGGAGGCTCGTATTTGGGTGCCCGTGCCGTAATTGAGGCACTCCGTTCCACACTTTATAACTCACTTAGGAAGGATACGCCTGAGATTTATTTTATCGGGAACAGCATCAGTCCGACTTACTTGAACGAAGTGATTTCACTGGTTAAGGATCGTGATTTTTCAGTTAATGTTATCTCAAAATCGGGAACAACTACCGAACCAGCACTGGCTTTCAGAGTTTTTAGAGAGCTTCTCTCTGAAAAATACGGAGACAAGGCGAAAGAAAGAATTTACGCAACCACCGATAAGGCGAGAGGCACACTCAAGGCACTTGCCGATAAAGAGGGCTACGAAAGCTTTGTAATCGCAGATGATGTCGGCGGAAGGTTTTCCGTGCTTACAGCGGTAGGACTGCTTCCTATTGCCTGTGCAGGCTGTGACATTGATGCACTGATGAAGGGTGCTAAAGCTGCTATGGACGAGCTTGCAGAGCCTGATGTAATGAAAAACGACTGTTATAAATATGCAGCTCTCCGTAATATACTTTACCGCAAGGGACGTAAAATGGAGATGCTAGTGGCTTATGAGAACTCGTTTGCGATGATGAACGAGTGGTTTAAGCAGCTTTTCGGCGAGAGCGAGGGCAAGGACGGAAAAGGCTTATTCCCTGTATCCGCTACCTTCAGCACAGATTTACATTCTCTCGGACAGTTTATACAGGACGGCACAAACATTATATTTGAGAGTGTTGTTCATATCGCAAAGCCACAAAACGACTTCTTCTTAAAGAATGATGCAGAGAACGGCGATGGTCTGAACTTTCTTTCAAATCAGAATATGTCAGTTGTAAACCAAAAGGCGTTTGAAGGTACAATTCTTGCACATACCGAGGGCGGAACACCCAATATCGTACTCGAAATGCCCGAGCTTAACGAGTTTGAGATGGGTTATATGATATACTTCTTTGAAAAGGCTTGTGCAATTTCAGGCTACATATTAGGAGTTAATCCTTTCGACCAGCCAGGTGTTGAAAGCTATAAAAAGAATATGTTTGCACTTCTGGGCAAATCAGGTTATGAAAACGAAAAAGCAGCTCTCGAGGCTAAGCTGTCATAAATAGCTATTAGTCTCTAAAAATCTAAAATAAACCCCAAAACGAAAGGAATGAATCATCATGGTAAAATTAATTCCAGGAAAAAAAGGTTCAGGCAAAACAAAAATTTTAATCGATGCAATTCACGATGCAGACAAGGACAGCAAAGGCAATGTTGTAGCAATCCAGCTAGGTTCTTCGCTTAACGTGGATATTTACCACAATATCAGACTTATTAATATCGAGGATTATAAAGTAAACAGCTATGACTCATTGTATGGCTTTATTGCAGGGCTTTTAGCTTCTGACTATGACTGCACAGATATTTTCATAGACGGACTTCTCCGTATTGTTGGACGTGACCTTGATGAAGTAGGAAAGCTGTTCGAAAAGATTTCGGACATCACCGACAACACCACAGTTACCTTCACTATTTCCGCTGATAAAGCCGATTTACCAGAATCAATAAAAAAATATTTGGACTAGCTATTGACAATTGTGAAAAGTCATGCTATAATATTTAACGTGCCGTTTTCAGCGTAGAGTTACGCTATTAATTATAGACTTCAGAGGGAGGTGCAATAATGGCAGTTCCAAAGCGCAAGGTTTCCAAAGCGAGACGTGATAAGAGACGTTCACAGGTATGGAAGTTATCTGCACCTGCTTTTTCTCGCTGCACAAATTGCGGCGAATTGAAAACACCGCACAGAGTATGCAGCAGCTGCGGTTATTACAAGGGTAAGGAAGTTATCGCACAAAAAGATGCGTAAATTCCAATCCTAAACAACGTGAAACCTGGGCTTGACTACTGTCAAGCCCATTTCATTTATTGAGGTATTTTTATTATGGCAAGTAGCCTTCTAATTACAGATATTGATAAAGGGTCTCCAGCCGAAAAAGCAGACATACGGGTGGGCGACCGACTTGTTTCTATCAATAAAAAAGAAATCAACGATGTTCTCGATTATAAATATTATACTGCGGTAAAAAAGCTTGTTGTTAGGCTTGAAAGCGGAGTAAAAAAGATTAAAAAAGGTGAGTATGAGGATTTAGGTCTAAGCTTTGAGACGTATCTTATGAGCGAAAAGAAGCATTGTAGGAATAATTGCATCTTCTGCTTTATAAATCAGCTGCCGAAAAATATGCGTGAAACACTCTATTTTAAGGACGATGATGCAAGGCTTTCTTTCCTTCAGGGGAACTACATAACCCTCACAAACTTGACAGACGAGGATGTAAAACGTATAATTGATATGAAGCTCGGAGTAAACGTTTCGGTGCATACCACAAACCCTGAGCTTAGAATTAAGATGCTGAACAACCCCCACGCAGGCGAGAAGCTTTCGTATCTTTATAAAATGGCGGCTGCGGGTATTAACCTCAACTGCCAGCTTGTACTCTGCCCAGGTATAAATGACGGTGAGGAGCTTAAAAACAGCCTTAAGGACTTAACCTCATTATATCCATCGGTATCAAGTATTGCGTGTGTTCCAGTAGGGCAGACTAAATTCAGAAATTGCAATAATTTGCCTGAACTGATGCTCTATGACAAAGAAAGTGCCGCTCAGGTTATTGATATAATAGAAGAATTTGGAGATAAATTCTATAAAGAATATGGGGATAGGCTCGTGTATCCTGCCGACGAATTTTTTCTTATTGCGGAGAGGGAAATTCCAGATTATGATTATTACGGCAGCTTTATGCAGTACGAAAACGGTGTAGGTATGTCGTCGCTGCTTGAGCATGAATTTATAGAAGCGTTACCCGATTTCGACGGTCAGATTATGGGTGAGAAGTCGATTGCCACGGGAGTGCTGGCAGAGCCTATTATAAAAAAGCTGGTAAACGCCGCAAATTCACCTGCAAAGGTTTTTGCCATAGAAAACAAATTTTTCGGTGAAACCATAACAGTAGCAGGACTGGTTACTGGAAACGACCTTATAGAGCAGCTTATGCCATATAAATCGGCGCTGGGCGATGAACTTCTTATACCCGAAAATATGCTTAAGGCTGATGAAAATATATTCTTAGATGATGTTACGGTAGACGATGTGGAGCGGAGCCTTAATATAAAAGTTAAAATCGTAAAATGCGAGGGTGGGGAATTACTTTCTGCTCTCTTGAAGTAGAGAAAGGCGGGTACATTTCAATGCAGAAGCCTGTTGCAATCGTCGGTCGTCCGAATGTGGGCAAATCGACGCTTTTCAATAAAATAACGGGGCATAGAACCTCAATTGTCCATGATACCCCTGGTGTGACGAGAGACCGTATTTACGGTAGCGCGGAGTGGCAGGATAAGGAGTTTATGCTCATTGATACTGGAGGAATTGAGCCAGACAGCAAGGATATTATATTGTCGCAGATGCGGCTTCAAGCGCAGATTGCCATTGACAGCGCAGGAGTAATTATCTTTGTTGTGGACGTAAAAAGCGGAGTTACTGCAAACGATATGGATGTAGCCTCAATGCTCTTAAAAAGCGGCAAGCCTATCGTGCTTTGCGTGAATAAATGCGACGTGGTGGGTGACACACCTCCTGATGTGTATGAATTTTACAACCTAGGTTTAGGTGACCCCTTTCCAGTGTCGTCGGTGCATGGACATGGCACGGGCGATTTGCTTGATGAAGTAATGAGCCTCATGCCCGAAGATGATGATGGTGAGGAATACGG
>JAVBPL010000116.1:0-8023 GCA_031549645.1 Ruminiclostridium sp.
TCTAGCTTAAGCAGTCCCTGAAACAAATTCGCAATAACGAGCTCGGCGGTTTTACCAGTAGCCTTTTGCGGGTCTAGCGTTGATGGGTTACCTGTTATGTCATACTTAAAAATATAGCCGCTTCCATCGTCCTCGCTGCAAGCGGTTATTAATATTAAAGCTATAAGTAAAAATAGTCTTTTATATATCAATTTCAATTGCTTTACCAACCCTAACACTTTCTTTGCAGTTAAGTAATCTTTGGTTTGAACTGCCTTTAAATTTTAACTCAAGGCTCCTTTTATCCTTCATAAAAGGTCCGTCTACAAGTACATCAATTTTATTAAGCAGTTCTTTTATGTTTTTATCTTGTTTTAGGAGATATTCAAAATTATAACCTGTGAAGCAGTAAATATTATATTCACCATTAAGCTTATCTAGAAGCTCATTTAACGCTTCCGCCTGTTCAAATGGCTCTCCCCCTGAAAGAGTTACCCCGTCCAGTAGAGGATTTGACCTTATTTTTTCCAATATATCGTCAGTATTGTATAGCTTGCCGCCATTAAAATCATGGGTTTGAGGATTGTGGCAGTCCTCGCATTTTTGTTTACAGCCCTGCGTAAAAATCGTAAACCTTATTCCAGGACCGTCAACGATTGAGTCCTGCTTAAACCCTGCCAGCCTAATTTTCATATAAACACCACCTTTTTATAAATTAATTATAAAGCTTTATTCTAAATATTTCAAGCTTTTTCTTTAATTTTTCCTATAATGGTAAAAATAATGAAAATAATCAGATTTATCACAACAATAGAAGCGCCTGTTGGTATAGGTAAAACAAAAGTAATGATAAGCCCCGCCGAAAAACACAACACCGAAATGATAACAGAGCTTATTGTTACTGATTTATAGCTTTTGCAAAGCCGCATCGACGTAAGCGACGGAAAAATAACAAGGCTTGATATTAAGAGTGCACCCATTAGCTGCATGCCTATAACAATAATAACGGCGGTTAATAAAGCGATTAAAAGGTTATAAAGCCCTACATTAATTCCAGTTGCTTTTGAAAAAGTCTCATCAAATGTAACGGAAAAAATCTTGTTATAAAAAAAGACAAACAAAATCAAAACCACTAAGGAACAGATTACGCTAAGCACAACATCAGAATTACCTAATGCAAATATACTACCGAACATATAGCTGCCAATATCAATTTTAGTCTCCGAAACTGATATTACAATATATCCAATAGCAAGTGCGCTGCTCGAAATGAGAGCAATCAAGGCATCTCCCTTTATCTTGCTGTTCTGGCTTATTCTTAGGAGGAAAACCGCTGTAATAATCACAACAGGTATAGATACCCAAAGCGGCGCCCACTTAAACGCAGTAGCAACAGCTAAAGCACCAAAAGCCACATGAGAAAGCCCGTCGCCAATCATAGAGTAACGTTTCAGCACAAGGCTTGTCCCAAGCAGTGCCGAGCATAGAGAAACTAAAACTCCGACAATCAAGGCGCGTATCATAAAATCGAATGAAAACATTCGAATAAAAAATTCCTGCATTAGTTAACCTTCCTTAATTTATAGCATTACCCGATATTTTAGAATACAGCTCACTTCTTAAGTATTCATCCTTACTGCCAAAGAAGCTTTGGTCACTTGAAATATGAAGTATTTTATCTGAAAGAAGCAATGCCCCCTCAATATCATGCGTAACCATAATCATCGATACTCCATTATTTTTATTAAGGTCTGAAATAATTGAATATAATTCAGTGGTTATCATTCTGTCAAGCCCTGTGGAGGGTTCGTCAAGGAGAAGAAGCTTATCTGTCGCACAAAACGCTCTGGCAAGAAGCGTCCTTTGCTGCTGCCCGCCTGATAATTCACGATAGCTTTTCGACATTATGCTAGTAATACCAAGTCTATCTATTATTTTATGAGCCTTAATTCTATCCTTCTTAGTATAAAACGGGAATAGCTTCTTTTTACCAAGAAAGCCCGACATTATCACCTCTGAAACCGTCGCTGGGAAATCCTTTTGCGCCTCGGTTTGCTGTGGGAGATAACCGATTTCGGTTTGCTTTAAGCCGTTAAAATCTATTGTTCCGTTGTTGTACTGCTTAAGACCGAGAATACCCTTTACAAGGGTGCTTTTTCCGGAACCATTTTCACCTATTATTGATAAAAATTCACCTTCATTGAGGGAAAACGAAACGTCATGCACGGCACACACGCCTTCGTAATTCATAAATAGATCTTTACATTCAATTAGTGGCATTTATTCAAATCCTTTTAGTATATTATCAAGATTTTGATACATTAATTCTGTGTAGGTTATTCCGCTTTTTATCTCGTCGGCGGTTACTGTATGACAGGAATTCAACATAAGTGCCTGGCTCCCTGTTTCCTTGCAAATCGTCTCTGCTATGCTTTTTGTACCGTTTTCAAGGTAATAAACGCATTTTATATCGTTCTCCCTTACCTCCTCAACAAGATAAGCGATTGTCGATGCATTTACATCGGTATCGGTGCTGCAGCTTGAAAACGCCGCCAGATACTGGAGCCCATATTCTTCTGTGAAGTATCTGAACGCAAATCTATCACCGAACACAATAGGCTTCAGCTCCGCTTCGCTGAGCTTCTTTTTGATAGATTCATCAAGCAAAACCAATTCATCCTTCAGAACATTATAATTATCGGTATAGCTTTCTTTATTTTCAAAATCCAAATCGCAAAGCTTATTATAAATTGCTTCTGCAATAATCAACGCATTCTTTGGGCTAATCCAAACATGCTCGTCATATTCTGCTTCATCTTGTTCATCATGTTCGTGTTCGTCATGCTCTTCTTCTAAAAGATTAATTAAGTCAACAAGAAATATAGTTTTATCGTTTACACCTTTTAGCGACTGGATTGAATTTGTCCAAATATCGTTAACCCCACCTATTGTTATAAATAAATCTGAGTCGGTTATCTTAATAATATCGGCGGAGGTCTGCTCAACGTGATGGCTGTCTGTACCAATGTTTAAGAGCGTTACATCAGCTAAATCTCCTGCTATTCTTTTTGCAAAATCGTACTGCGGAAATACAGTGCATATTATCTGAAGCTTTTCGCTCGTTATGTTATCGGCAGAGCATGACGTAAATAGAACTACAATTGAAATAATTAAAATAAGCTTTCTCATATTACTTACATCTCCCGCATTTACCGTAATAAATAGTCTTTAAGCCGTTTATCTCAAAGCTATGTTCCTTTTTAACATGATGAATTAATTCTGACAAATAATCACATTCAATATGAAAAAGCTCACCGCATATATCGCATTTTAAATGATAATGCTCTTTACATGGAACCGAAGTGCTCATATACTGATAACAGGCACTCTTCCCTTCCTCAGCAATATATTTTCTCACAACCCCGTCAAGCACAAGCTTATCGAGATTACGATAAACCGTTGCTATACCTACATGGTTTTGTAGACCGATAACTATATCCTCGGCTTTTAAGTGATTTTCACTGTGAGATTTGAGAAATTCAAGGATTAATTCCTTTTGCTTTGTTTTATATGCCATATTTACTCCAATTCAATATTGATTATCATTTTCAAATTATATAATATATTTTAGTAAAAGTCAAGTTTATTTTTTATTTGACAAGAGACTATATATATGGTATAATCATTAAGTCAAAAGCACAATATTTAGTAGCACAAGGAAGGCGGTAATAATTATGTCAAGCGTTCAGATTAAGGATAATATATACTGGGTAGGAATTTTAAACCCCGCAATGCGTATTTTTGATGTTGTGATGAAAACTGAATTCGGCACCTCATATAATTCGTATGTAGTAAAAGGTAGCGAAAAAATCGCACTTATTGAAACCAGCCACGCAAGATTTTCAGAGCAGTATTTTAACAATATCAGGGAGGTTTGCGAGCCGAAGGATATTAATTATATAGTGTTAAACCACTGTGAGCCCGACCACTCGGGTTCACTCAGAGAACTCCTTAAGCTGTGTCCGAATGCCGAAATTCTCGTTTCAAAGCCTGGTTCAAACTTCTTAAAGGCTATTACAAACCTTGATAATCTCCCATTAAGAATAATCAATCAGGGTGACAGCGTTGATTTAGGCGGCAAAAGCTTAGACTTCTATATTGCGCCGTTCTTACACTGGCCTGATTCAATGTTCACCTACCTAAAGTCGGATAAAATGCTCTTCCCTTGCGACTTTTTCGGTTCGCATTACTGTGAGCCTTATGTAATGGATACAAGTATTGAGTATACAGATAAATATAAATCAGCTTTCAAAGGCTATTACGATGCTATTTTTGGTCCTTTTGCGCAGTTTGTTAAGGCGGGACTTGCTATCACCGATAAACTCGAAATCGATACAATATGCTCCAGTCACGGACCTGTTCTCACAAAAGGAAATCAGCTTGATTATGTAGTAAAGAAATATCACGACTGGTGCGAAGCCGAGGCAAAGACTAAAATCCCCGTGTTCTACTGCTCAGCTTACGGCAACACCAAGCAAATAGCCGAAAAGATAGCTGAAGGAATTTCAGAAATAGCAGGCGGCGATACGGCTTTCTGTTTTGATATAAACGAGCATGGATTTGATGTCCTGTCTGTAGCAATTAATTCATCAAAAGCCTTTGTAATAGGCTCCCCTACAATAAACTCCGATGCCGTTAAGCCTGTGTGGGACTTAATATCGTGTATTGATGCAGTCGGCAACAGAAACCGCCCTGCACTTGTGTTCGGCTCATATGGGTGGAGCGGCGAAGCTGTACCGAGTATAGTAAACAGACTTCGTGATTTAAAATGCAAGGTGTTCGGAGACGGTATGAAGGTGAACTTCGTGCCAAGTGAGCTTGACCTCGAAAATGCTTATAATCTCGGTAAAGAATTCGCACAGAATCTATAAAAAAGCTTAAAATAGCTGACTTCGTTGTGAAGCAGCTATTTTGTTACATAAAAACCTTTCGTAATTTTAAGGTTCAAAGCTTAATTTTTATGTTGACATTAATATCCAACTTATTATATAATTGACATAGATGTTTTTATTAAAGAATTTGGAGGAACATTTCAAAGTGAAAAAGAAACTAATCTCAATGCTATTATCCTTAACGATGATAGTTACGGCATTACCAATGACGGTGTTTGCGGATGCACCAGTAGGTGGAACAACAGGCACACCTGACACTAGCTGGTACACTTCACAAACAACGGAAGGTAAAGGCACAGAAGCTAACCCATATCTCATCAGCACCCCTGATGAGCTTGCAGGACTTGCCTTGCTTGTGAATGAACTCGACAATAATAATAAGCAAATAAATAACTTCAGTGGAAAGTACATCAAGCTTACCGCCGATCTCAACCTTTCATCTTACAGCACAGGTGAAGGCTGGACTCCTATAGCAGATTACGTAAGAGTGGATGACGGTGAGGGTGGCTTTTATAAATTCACGCATTTTAAAGGCAACTTTGATGGTAATAATCATACTATAAGCGGACTTAGGATAAACAGACCGAATAATGCTTATCAAGGCTTGTTCGGAAATGTAGAGGGTATAAATCAAGATAATCATAATTATATAAAAAATCTTGTGCTGACTGATGTAGATATAACAGATATTTGTTTTATCGGCGGTATTGTGGGAACCATGAGGTATACAGATATTGATAACTGTCGTGTAATCGGCAGTATTATCGGAGATAATGGTTCTGCAGGTGGTATTGTGGGTGTTGCAAATAACTCAAGCGTATCAAACTGCTATACTGAGGGAACAGTCAAGTCTACAGCTACCGGTGCTAACAAAGGAATCTGTGTCGGAGGCATTGCGGGTGCTGTTCTTGATACAGCAATATCAGCTTGCAATTCTTCAAGTGATGTAAGCGGAAATGATTATATCGGCGGTATCGTGGGTGATTTTGTTTCTGCAACTATATCTGATTGCAGCTCCACCGGTGATGTAAGCGGAAACGATTATATCGGCGGTATTGCAGGATATATAAATAAAGCCACAGTCAAAGACTCCTTCTCTACTGGCGATGTAAACGGAAATATTAATATCGGTGGTATTGTGGGAGAAAGTGATTCTGTCGAAGATGAAATAGAAAATTGTTATGCCACAGGTGCAGTAAGCGGTTATATGTATATCGGCGGTATTGTGGGAAATTTAAATGGTACTGTATCAGGTTGTTATGCATTATGTCCGAGCGTTGAGGGTGATTATTTTGCAGGGCGAATTATAGGAAGTTATGGTAGCGGTGCAAGCATTAGCGGAAACATTGCGTACGCAGGTATGACTAATAAGGCTGGCAATATATACTGGGGCGACAAATACCTTTCTTCTATACACGGTAGAAGTGCTCACGGTGATGAGCTGCATACATATACATCCACTATGCAGATACCAGCACATATTAAGAATGAACTAGTTTTCACAGGTGCAGGTACAGAAGACGATCCATATATAATAAAGACTCCCGAGGAGCTTGAAGCTCTCAGTGATATGTTTATTTATAGTTCAGTTGATTATATTAATAAATACTACAAGCTAGAAAATGATATAGACCTGTCTAGCTACAGTATTGATTCAGGCTGGCGTTCGATAGGATTTATAAATCCATTCACAGGTGTTTTTGATGGTAATGGTAAGAAGATAACAAACCTTACGAGTAAATATAACGGATTATTCATGTCTATAGATAAAGCAGTAATTAAAAATGTCACGGTGTCATGTGATGTTGATGTTGATGTAGCTACTAGCAATATTTATAGTGTAGGTGGTATCGTGGGTACCTTCAACTCAGGAAAGATAGAAAACTGTTATACAACAGGAACTATAAGCGGTGAAGATGTCGGAGGTATCGTGGGCACGACATCATCAATAATAAATATAAGTGATGCAATAATCACAGGTTGTTACTCCACAGCTAATGTAAGTAGTACAGCATCTGTAACCGGTGATGATACTGTCGGTGGTATCGTAGGAGTATTAGTAGGAAATACCGAGGTAACAGACTGTTATGCACTGAATGAGAGTATAACAGGCAATACTGACATCGGACGTGTGGTAGGATGGATAAATGATAGTATTACATATACTATTTCAGATAACTATGCGTATGCGGGACTGGCAAAGCAGGGCGATATAATATATGACGGTACAGATATATATCTATCTGATATAATAGGCTTGGCAAGGCTAGCATCAGCTGACATCAGCGGTCTTGTAAAGCTGACAGCAACAGGCACAGACAAGAGCATGAGTGCAGCTAGAGATTATGCCCACAGCTACAGCTTTGACCTCACTTCACTCCTCCCAGATGTAGGCGGACTCGCAGATGTAAAGTACAGCCCTGTGATAAAAACCGATACAGACAGCATATTAGGCACCCTGATCTACACCTCGGGAAATACCTTGACTATACCTGTAAAGGCGGTAGCAGTAAATAAAACCGCAGTTATCGAAGTAACCATCAATAGCGATAACTACAAGGATTTCAAAGCCTTAATAACAATCACCACAGTAAACAAAACATCTGTGACTATTTCAGGTGTCACGATGTCAAGCAAGACCTATGACGGTACAGCCGCTGCATATACAGGCACACCTGTTATAAAGAAGGTATCTGACAGCAGTACTGTAACAGGTATTACACTCGAGGCACTCTACGAAAGCACAGACGGCGCAGGCTACAGCAGCAGCATAGCACCGACAGCAATCGGTGCATATAGACTGACTCTAAGCGTACCTGCAAGTTCTGAATATATCGGTAGTGAGGTATTTAATTTCACGATATCGGCTCTCCCTGTAGTATCAGCTCCAACTTCTTCACCAAGCAGCGGAAGCTTCACAGACAGTCAGAACGTAACACTCGCTACAACAACAGCGGGCGCAAAGATTTACTATACCTTAGACGGCACAGCACCGACAGCAGGAAGTACATTATACACAGGTGCAATTAATATAACAGCTACAACCACAATAAAAGCAATAGCTGTGAAATCTGGTATGACTGACAGCGATG
>JAVBPL010000039.1:0-13959 GCA_031549645.1 Ruminiclostridium sp.
GAAAGACTTATTGAAAAAAAGAAAATCCAATGTGCATCATATTGCGTTACACGAAAAGGTAAAACTTTTATGAACGGTGCAGTAGGTAGAATTGAATTTGATAATTATGAAAAGCCAATGCTTCCTGATACTCCAAACAGAATTGCATCAATCACAAAATTAACTGTAACTGTTGCAATTATGAAGCTTATTGAAGATGGATTAATCAGGCTTGACACACCAATTAAGGAGATTTTGCCTGAATTTAATCAAGGTGACTTTTGGAGAGTTACAATATACCACTTGCTTACTCATACATCAGGTATGCTGCCTGACGCTGGTTATCCTGATTGTGAGCATTATGAATACTGGAACAGAATTAATACATATATTGATGAATATAATCCTGATACAGACGGTGAATTTAACTGGATAAACGCAGCATTACAAGCTGGTGTAAGAAAAAAAACTGATGAAGAATGGATGTATTGTTCATTCGGATTCATGATATTAGGTGAGATTGTCAGTAGAATAAGCGGCAGGCATGTATATGAATATATTGAGGAAGAGATTTTCAAACCACTTGGTATGAATGATACAACATTTGAGATAACTCCAAAACTTGCAAAACGACATCTTATCAATGATGAACATGCAAGAGAATATATAAATAATATTATTAATGGCACCACAAAGGAAAGTAAACGCCGAAAATATTGGAATTTGATTCCCCGAACTGATAACGGTGTTGTTTCAACACCCGCCGATCTAGTAAAATTCGGAAATATGTCTATAAATAAAGGGCATCTTGGTGATGTTCGTATAGTTGGCAGAAAAATATTCGAGAGGTTTACAACGCGTGCGATTTATGGAAAACCAAATTATGCATGGAATGTAAATGTCCCTGATCGTGCATTTGGAATTGGTTTTGATATGAAACGGGAATGTGAATATGTTTATTCCGAAGGTAGTTTTTTTCATGAGGGTGCAGGTGCATGTGCATTGATTATGGATCCTGTTGAAGAAATGGTTGCTGCTTATTTTGTGCCCTTCGACGATGTTCCCGATGGATGGTGCCCAGAAGCTGTTTACAATACACAAATAGTAATCTGGACAGGGTTAAAATAAAATATTAAGGTATAACATAAAAACTTTTTTTAACACTCATGTAAACATTTAATGAATAGGGCGGTTCAAATCAATGAACCGCCCTGCGTTTTATTTATTGATTGATAAAGCCGTAGTTGGATTTACCGTTTTTCTTAATCTGATACATTGCATCGTCTGCCATACCGATTATTTCGTCTACTCGTCTTGAGGAGTCCCTTATGATTGCAATACCTATGCTGACTTCAACCGATAGCTTTTCGCCTACATCGCATACAAAGCCGCCTTTAAGCTTGTCGAGTATTTGCTGAGATACACGGGCAGGGTCATTGGTCTCGGAGTTGCGCACACAGATTACAAATTCATCTCCGCCGTAACGTCCCGCTATACCAAACTGCTCTATTATTTCGTTAATCGTGCTCGCTGTAAACTTGAGCACCTGGTCGCCTGTTGCGTGGCTATAATTGTCGTTATACTGCTTAAAGTCGTCAACGTCAACGAAAAGAATAGCAAATTCGTTTTTTCTCACAGAAACAAGCTCTATTTCGTTGTTTACAAGGCTTTCGACGGTTTCTCGGTTATACAGCCCTGTTAAAGCATCGTAGCTTGCTCTTGTAGTAAGAATTTTTTCGCTCTTCTTGGCACGGTCGATATCTACGATTACGCCGACAACCTTTACTATTTTGTTATCGAGGTTCTTGATAGAGGCTGTTCTTAAAAGCACCCAGATGTAATCGCCGTAAATATTCTTCCAGCGATATTCACTCTTAGACAGTGTCATGCCTTTTGCCAGTCGGTCAAGGTCTGCTTTGTAATTTTCGCTGTCCTCGGGGTGAACCTTGCATTTTAAGAGGAAACTGTCCTCAAATGAATCCGAAGGTGCACGGTAAGAGAACTTTTTATTAAAATTATTCGAAAAATGCACTTCGTTAGTGTGGAAATTCCACTCGAAGATAATATTGTCGGACATTTCGATAATAGTACGATAACGTCCCTCGCTGACTATAACATCATCGAGTAGGTCGTTAAACACCTGTGCTATAAGCCCGTATTCGTTGTTAGAATTTATATTTATTCTGGCTTCATGGTCGCCTCGTCTGATTTTAATAAGGGTTTCCTCGATAATGTAAAGCGGCTTTGTAAAGAGTATTATTATTATAATATCAAATATTAAAAGGAAAATTCCTAAGAAGATTACACAGTTTACGAGATTTGAGCGGGCTTTTATTGAATATGTAAATGCTTTGTCGGCTTCGCCGAAGGTAATTACCGACCAACCAGTGTCACCTGCATTAGTTAAAAAGGCGATACGCTTATTCCTGCCTGCCTCGTATGTAAACTGCTCGGTACCTGTTGTAAACTCACGGTCTACAATATATTCCTTGAACTCTGAAAATTCAGGAGTTTTTATCTCGGCGAGGTTTCCGCTGTAAGTGTTATCGAGGAGCTGCTTGTTTGAGTCTACCAGTAATATACGTCCGTTTATAGGGAACGCTGAATGGGTGAAAAGCTCTTTAACTGCATGGTTCTCAAATATTACAACAATTGTGTATTTACCGTTTAGTCTCATTTTGGATAGCAGCTTAAAATCTGAGTTGTTGCTCGGATTAAGACCAGTGCAGACATACATTGTGTGGTCTACGGTTTTGCTATACCAAGCTGTTGTCACTATATCCTTGAATACACTTGAGGTTTCAATAACGGGAATATTGTTGTTATCATAAACCGTGATGTTGTGGATATCAAGATTACTAGCTGAGTTTGTGATTCCTTCTTCGTATAGATATGCCTTTAATGAGGATAAGGCTGCTTCTTTTGCTAAGTTGTAATTTTCGGCTTCTACATCAGTTTCTTCATCGGTATCGTCCGAGGATTTTTGAATATACCTATCATATTCGTCAATAAAGTTCAGCATCGCGACATCGCCCGAAATCTGCATCATTTTTCTGTCATAATAACGGAAAAGAAATTCAACGTTTCTTGATTGCTTCTGCGAAATTTCGGAAATCATTGTTTCGTATTGAGCTTCTGCGGCATTCATGGTCATACTGCTCGCAAATATAGCAAAGAATATCATTGATATTAATGAAAAGAATATTATAAAAATCATCAGTAAAGATCTTATTTTCATTTAAAAGCATCACTCCACATCTATCGTAATATCTATATTAATCCTAGATTTAGCATAAAAATACATATACACTATTTTAACATAAAATGCGGCAAAAGTAAACGCTTTAATGATATTTTGGCAAGTTTAATAAAGTATTATTTTAAACTTGTGCAAATTTGCCAGTAAAATTCCATTTACTGACAGATTTATAAAAAATTACCTGTAATATTACAATTGCTGTGAGATATAATACTACTACAAAGGAAAAATCCTTTGAAAATAAAGAAAGAAACGACATAATTCGTTTCGACAAACACGGAGGATAATCTATCATGGCAAGTAATAAAAATAAAGAATCTTTAAACAACATCAAGATGCAGGCAGCTTCTGAAGTAGGCGTGCCTCTCAAGCAGAACGGTTACAACGGCGACCTCACTGCAAAGCAGGCTGGTTCTGTTGGCGGTCAGATGGTTCGTAAGATGATCGAAAGCTACGAAAATAACAATAGATAGGTATTTTCAGCTATAAATTTTATTCGATATGTAAAATAAAAGGCGGCAGGTTTATTCCTGCCGCCTTTTATTTTTATACTTGATTTATATTGCTTTATCTTGTATAATAAAATATATTAATTTATTTTTAGGAGATTAACCTGATGTCGAAGAATTATACGAATTTATTTAAAGCAATCGGTAAAACCGATGAGGAAATCGAAAAGAGAATAAACGATAATTTTAATGAGATTTTTTTCGGTGAGGAAAAAATATATTTCACAGACGAGGATATGGGTTATGTTGTCGATACAGGAAATAATGATGTTCGTACCGAGGGAATGTCGTATGCTATGATGGTTTTTGTTCAGATGAACAGGAAACAGGATTTTGATAGAATTTGGCGGTGGACCAGAACCTATATGTATATGGAAAGCGGCGACAACAAGGGTTATTTTGCCTGGTCGGTGGACCCTTCAGGTAAAAAGAATTCTTATGGTCCAGCTCCCGATGGTGAAGAATTTTTCGCTATGGCGTTATTTTTTGCCTCGAACAGATGGGGTGACGGTGAGGGGATTTTTAATTATTCCGCCGAAGCCAGAGCAATTTTGCACGACTGTATACATAAGGGCGAGGACGGAATAGGCGAGCCCATGTGGAACCCTGAGAACAAGTTGATTAAATTTATTACAAACGTTGAGTTTAGTGACCCATCTTATCATTTACCGCATTTTTATGAGCTCTTTGCACTTTGGGCGAATGAGGAGGATAGAGCTTTTTGGAAGGAAGCAGTGAAAAATAGCCGCGAATATCTAAAAAAAGCGTGTCATTCAGAAACTGGGCTTGCAGCTGAATATGCCGAATATGACGGTACACCCAAGAAGTTTAACGGCGACCATGACCGTTTCTACAGCGATAGCTATCGTGTAGCTGCTAATATAGGACTTGATTTTGAATGGTTCGGTGCCGATAACTGGGAGTGCGAATGTGCGAATAAAATCCAGAGGTTTTTCGAACAGAATTTAGAAAAGCTAGATTATAAGGTTTATGAAATCGATGGTACGGTAATTGATGAACCTGCTCTCCACCCAATTGGACTGCTGGCTACAACTGCTGGGGCGTCACTTGCTGCTGACGGGGAGCTTAAACTAGCGTATGTTAAGAAGCTATGGGATACGCCACCTCGTAAGGGTGAGCGTAGATATTATGATAATTTCTTATATTTCTTTGCGATGCTTGCTTTGTCGGGAAATTACAGAATTTATTAAAAAGGGAGAAAGCTTTGCTTAAATATTCGCATATTGTCTGGGACTGGAATGGTACCCTATTAAATGACGTTGAGTGGTGTATAAAATCTGTAAACACAATGCTTAAGAAGCGTGACCTGGATATTATCCCTGATATTAAAGCTTATCATGATATTTTTTGCTTTCCCGTAATAAAGTATTATGAAAAGGCGGGCTTTGATTTCGATAAAGAGGATTTCAACGCGCTTGCCGAGGAGTATATCGGGCTTTATCACGATAAAAACAGCACCTGCCAGCTTCACATAAATGCTGAGAGTGTTTTGTCCGAGCTTAAGAGTATGGGCTTACGGCAAATTATTCTTTCTGCCTCGCATATTGATTTGCTGGTGGAACAAATATCCCCCTTTGGGATTGCCGATTATTTCGACACCATACTAGGCATATCGGATATTCTTGCAAGCAGTAAGGTTCAGGCAGGTATCGATTATTTTAACCGTATTAAACCCGAAAAAGCTTTGCTTATCGGCGATACAGTTCATGATTATGAGGTCGCGAAGGCTTTGGGAGCCGATTGTGCCCTTATAGCAAACGGGCATCAGAGCAGAGAAACACTCCTTTCATGCGGAGTCACCGTACTCAATGATATTCTAGATGTAATAAATTTAATATAGGAAATAAAATATATGCTTACAAGTATTTTATCCCGTGAAACCTGTGCAGAATGTCGGGTTTGCTGTATATTCTATAAAAACGAAATCTGGGAAATGCCGCTCATAAGCGATAAGCTTGCATCTACTATTCAGGTTAAGTACAGAAAAGCTGCTGAATATGAATTTTTCAAGGGCAAGCGTATCTTTAAGCCCGAAATTCAGGATGACAATACCATTCATTGCCCCATGATCGGTGAAACAGGCTGTATTCTTCATGACGACAAGCCGTTTGAGTGTAAAATCTGGCCCTTTAGAGTCACTAAGCTTGATGACAAATATGCGGTTACTGTTTCGTATTTTTGCAAGGCTGTTTTTGATATGCCACTTTCTAAAATATATGAATTTTATAACGCTAATTTACATGAATATATAATCAAGAATGTTAAGAAAAATCCACAGGTAGTGACTAAATATAATGACGGATATCCGATTATAAAGGTATTTTAATAATGGAAAAGTTTATGCGCACCGAAATCTTAATTGGCTCTGATGGAGTAAAAAGGCTTTCCCAGAGCCGTGTTATGGTTTTTGGAGTTGGCGGAGTAGGCAGCTATGTCGTCGAGGCGCTTACCAGAGGTGGCATTGGTGCGATTGACATTATCGACAACGATACTGTCAGTGAGTCAAACATAAACAGGCAGCTTGTTGCATTAAGCTCTACTGTAGGTAGACTCAAGGTTGATGCCGCTTCTGAACGTATTTACGATATAAATAAGGATTGTAAGGTCAGAAAATATCCGCTTTTTGTGACAGCGGACAACCTTTTAGAGCTTCCGATTAACGAGTGTGATTATGTTGTCGATGCAATTGATAATATCACAGCGAAAATAGCACTTGCTGTTTACTGCGAGAAAGCTAATATACCTATTATTTCTTCAATGGGGACAGGAAACAAGCTGGAGCCGACTTTGTTTAAAATCGCTGATATTTATAAAACCTCGGTTTGTCCCTTGGCAAAGGTTATGAGGTACGAGTTGAAGCGGAGAGGGGTTAAACGGCTTAAGGTTCTCTATTCGGAGGAGATGCCAAGTGTCAATAGCCGCCCTCCGGGGAGTATTTCGTTTGTCCCAGGAAGTGCCGGACTTATTATAGCGGGTGAGGTAATAAAGGATTTGCTTAAGTAATGGAATGGAGTAAAGTTTGAAACAGATTAAAGATTTGTTTCAAACCCGTCGTTTTTTTGTACCTAGTACAAAAAGCGCCTCGAAAGGAATGGTCATAAATATGGAATTTAAACCAAAGGTTGAAGCGTGGTATTACATTATTATCGCTGTTGTTGCGGTTTTACCGTCGTTATTTGTCCTATATTTTATGCTTACGAGTTCGATTATTTCTTTGCCAGTGATAATAAGTACCGTGTTTACGCTTGCTTTTTGGGCAGTCGATGTTATTTATCTATTCCCGTTGACGAGAGCGCGATTTGTGTTCAAGGGGAAGGGTCTTAAGGTTAAGTGCTGGAAGTTCATTGATATTTATATACCCTACGACTGCATTGAGTCAGTAAGCTATAAGCACGATTACTTTTTTCTCACCTCGACAGCACTTGACGGAGTTGAGATAAAGTATTATAATAATGCAAATAAGCTTGATAGGCTTGAGCTGTCACCTGACGACAGGGAACGGTTTGTCATGGTTATTAATACATACATAGAAGAAATAAAAAATAGATAGGACGGTTAAAATGAAAAAGGAAAAGAAAAAGGGCTTTATACAGGAGTTTAAGGAATTCATCTCAAGAGGAAGCGTAATGGATTTGGCAGTCGGCATAATTATCGGTTCTGCTTTCACTGCTATTGTGACCTCGCTCGTTAATGATGTGATTACGCCAGTTGTGGGGCTAGCAATGGGCGGTATCGATTTTTCAAAGCTGTCGATAACTATACCGGGTATACTTACAGATGAGCCTGCGGTGCTTAATTATGGAAGTTTTATTCAATCCATTGTAAACTTTCTTATTATCGCTTTCTGTGTTTTTGTACTTATTAAGTTTATCAATAATCTTAAAACAAGAATGGAAAAGGATTTACTTAAAAAAGAGGAAGAAAAAGAAACCGAGAAGAAGGAAGAACCCGCAGCGCCCGACCCCCAGTTGGTTTTACTTGAGGAAATACGGGATTTGCTTAAAAAGGATTAATAAGAAACCTATGATAAAAATGTAGAGTACGCTAATGGCTATCCATCAAGCATACTCTATTTTTATTCTATATTAATAAATTTCTGTCATGGTATCATTTTATCTTTATGATATAAACTAAGATTATGTTCTATTTTGCCAGCCATTCTGGTTGCTGTTATATCACCACGCAAAAGATCATAAAAAACATCCTCGCAAATATTGTAAGGTGTATTAAAAACTATTTCAGTATTATTTAATATATCGAGTAATTCTTCTTGTGAATTCAAATCCATATAAATATAAGGGTCCTTTAGCATTAAGCTACTTTCATCTATAATACAATTTTTTGCAATTTCTTCAACATATTTTTTTGCATATTCTATATTTTTCGATTTTGGATTAATAAATACAAAATCACAGGTTGCCGAATATTTATCAGAAAATAAAGGAGGAATTCCTATAATTTTATATGGTGATTGCATCAAATCATAATAGATAAAATCATTATCAATTCCTGTATATAACAACTCGGTGTTGAAATCATGATATACAGGAAAATCATATATGTTACTATTAAATAAAATATTATCATGAATAGTTGAACCATCGCTATTTAGTATATTCATAAAGTATGAGCAAAACTCGCTTAGCTTAGTGCTAATATCTGTATCAGTGCTATTTGTGAGTTGCATAAATATGGGCTCATAAAATTCTTCTGCACGAGTTGATATAATATGTTTCGTTAAATCTACATCCTGTATAAGCATTAATAGATTATCAATTACTTCATATATATTCTGTGATTTTGAAAATGCTGCACCATATGAATTTACGTTTTCTTCATTATAAATAATTGTATTAATTTTAGTTTTAAATGGGAGCATCCATGTATCGCCATTTTTATTAATTGCTGCATTTTTTACATAATCAAATGAAGCATCTAAAAAATCTTTTGTATTTTCAAGTTCATTTAAAGGATAAAAAATTCCTAGTTTTTTAACATAATCAGAACTCGAATAAGATGAATTCAAATAGCATATATCCCAGTTAGAGTTATTTGTAAGTGCATTAAACCCAATTTCATCGTAATAATCAACAAAATCAAGTGAAAAATCATAATCAGGTAAATCTTTCTGCCCAAACATAGTCAAAACAGTAAGCAAATTCGTTTTTATTATTTGGTTATCTATACGAATTTTTTCAATGCCGCCAATATTTTCCGAATCATAGGTTGAATCTGTAAATTGATATGAAATGCTTGAATCATAGGCAGAATATATAATGTTTTTCTTAACTATAAAATTACCTTGATAAGGTTGCATATATTTGATGTTTATTTTATAAGAAGTGGAATTGTCAATTATATTTGCCATTTTATATGAAGTTGAATCAAAGAAAACAATATCATTTTTATCCGCAGATAATTCAAAGGCTTTCATCAGCTTTCCATAATAAGGAATTTCGTCGACAATTTCATTATGTTCTAAATCGAACGTTTTTATATAAAATTCATTTGGCTTTTCAAAACAATAAATATAACAATTATTATCATCACTCTTTGCGAGGCTAATGGGGTATTCACAGTTAAGGTCATAAAGCTCGTCTTTTTCTATATCATATATTTTAATCTTCTCACCCGTATAGCAGTATCCGTTCCAATATATATTTCCCGTAGCGGTATTATAATAGTCATTGTCTCTAATAATAAAAAGCAATTTTTGGTCAAACAATCTGATTTTAAAATTATTTGAAAGATTTCTAATATTATCCACTATAACCATTTGTGTAGTGGCACTTGTTTTTATATCAATCTTAATAAGCTGTATGTATAAATCTCCATCATCAAGAGGATACATAGCAACTGCCAAGTATATGTTATCGTCGTCTGCTTGAATACCAATAAAATCTACCCTGTACTCCATTGAATTGTAAAAATCCGATAAATCGACTTTGAAGGTTTCGGTTTTATTAGTCCTTGCATTTATTCTATATACATAATCTATATCATCTTTTATGTAATATAGGTTGTCATTATTATCAACATCAATTGATTTGATATTTCTTGTGCCAAAGCTTATTGTGTGATAATATTCGTTAGAATCGTCATTTAATGCTCCATTATTACACGAAATCATGGTAACTGTAAAAAGCAAAATAATAAAAGCTGTTAGTATTTTTCTTGGTTTCATATTAACCTCATAATAATAAATGTTAATTAAATTATAATATAAAATGTTATAGTTTTCCATATATGTAATGCACAAATATATATGCTTCGAATTGTAAATAATGAACTAAATAATATTAAATCACATTGAATTAATAACCCAAATTTATTTATTGATTCTCCTTTATTAATTTTACGGCTGTGTAACAATGAATTTACACAGCCGCTTTAATTATTTGAGGATTTCCGCTAGGTCTTTTTCTGGGGTGGTTATTGGGTGAAGCTTAAACTTATCGACAATAACGTTTAGAACTGTATCGGAGAAGAATGCAGGAATACTCGGTCCTATATAGATATTTTTAATACCGAGAGAAAGTAATGTCAACAAAATACAAACCGCTTTTTGCTCATACCATGACAGCACCAGTGTTAACGGCAGCTCGTTTACGCCAGAGCCGAAGGCGTTTGCAAGCGCAAGTGCCACTTGAATTGCCCCGTAAGCATCATTACATTGCCCCATGTCGAGTATCCGTGGGAACGGTCCGATATTCCCTGTGTCAAGGTCGTTTATTCTATATTTTCCGCAGGCTAGGGTTAGTATTATGGTGTCGGAGGGCGTTTGCTTCACGAATTCGGTATAGTAATTTCGTCCCGTCTTTGCGCCGTCGCAGCCGCCTACTAAGAAGAAGTGCTTGATTGCACCGCTTTTTACAGCGTCGATTATAGTCGGCGCGTTGTCGAGTATGGTTTTTCTGCCGAAGCCTGTTGTGACTGTGCTGCCGCTATTTATGCCTGTGCGTTTCTGCTCCTCGGCGTAACCGCCTAAAGCTAAGCTTTGCTCGATTATGACTGAAAAATCTTTTTTACCGTCATTTTTGCTTTCGATGTGGGTAAGCTCGGGAAAAGCTACTACTGAGGTGGTGTACACTCTGTCGGCATAAGAGGTTTTGGGTGCCATTAGGCAGTTTGTGGTGAATAAAATTGGTGCCGGTATTCCGTCGAATTCATTTTGCTGGTTTTGCCATGCTGTCCCGAAATTTCCTTTTAATTGGGTGTGTTTTTTAAGCTCGGGATAGCCGTGGGCAGGGAGCATTTCGCCATGGGTGTAAATATTAATACCCTTACCATCGGTTTGCTCGAGCAGCATTTTAAGGTCGTGGAGGTCATGACCGCTTATTATGATAAAGGGTCCTTTCTCGATAGTAAGCGGAACCTCGGTCGGCACAGGATTTCCGTAAGCGGAGGTATTGGCTTCGTCGAGAATTTCCATGCACCTTAAATTGATTTTGCCAAATTCCATCAGTAAACCGAGCCATTCGTCAACGCTGTGTTCCTTTGAAATAGCCGCCATTCCTTTGATAAACCACTGGTCAACATCCTGGTCTCTTTTTCCTAAAATACGGGCGTGATGGGCATATGCCGCCATTCCGCGAAGTCCGAAAAGTAAAGTTGAGCGGAGCGAAACAATATCCTCGTTGCCTGTGAAAAGCTTACAAGGCTCAATTACCGCTTCAGGTTCGCCTCCATGTTCGTTTGTAAGCTTTTTAACAGCGGCTGTAAGCTTATCGATGTATTCCTTGTCGAAGTTAACATTGGTGAGAGTTACGAATAGTCCGTCTGTGATTTTTTCTACTGCGCTATTTATGTCCTTACCGCTTTTTTCTGCTGCACGGGCGAGGTCAAGCATTGCGGAGGTTAGTTCATCCTGTGCATTTGCTACATCGGGCTTCTTCCCGCATACTCCTGATACTGTACAGCCTTTCATTTCGCCGCATTCAGAGGGTCGTCCTGCGGTTTGCTCACACTGATAACAAAACATTTTGTCCATTGTAAATTTTCCTTTCTTCCTGTAAATATTCTTACCAGTTATAGTATATTGCAATAAAAGGTAAAAATCCGTGGTTTTAACCACGGAAATAAAAAAATTTTATTAAAAGCAACCTTAATAGGCTTAATATAGTTTTAACAGTAGATACTGACACAAAAAGGAAGGAATGGTTATATTTATGAAGCTTACAAGATTTTGCTGTTTAGGCTTAGCACTATTATTATGCTCTTGTGCAGAACAATCGCAAGTAAATGCACTTGCTCCAGATAATTCGGTGAAGATTGCGGCTATTGAAGCAAGGGAGATAGATGATGATTTTTCCTCTGCTGCGATTGATTTTTCGATTGATTTGTTCAGCCGTTCATTTGATAGTAAAAATAACACCTTAGTGTCTCCGCTTTCGGTTATGATGGCACTTGCGACAACAGCAAATGGTGCCGATAATAATACCTTAAAGCAGATGGAGACAGTACTCGGCGGGGAACTGATTATTGATAAATTAAATGAGTATCTTCATGGATATATAGAAAATCTGCCTGATTCTGAGAAGGTTAAGCTGTCTATTGCAAATTCAGTCTGGATGCGTGACCATAAGCTGGTGGTCGAGGATATTTTTATTAAGAAAGCGGCAGATTATTATAATGCCGAAATTTTTAAAGCAAAATTCGATAATGAGACGCTTAAGGATATGAACGACTGGATTGCAAAAAATACCGACAATGGGATTAAAGATGCAATTTCGAATATTCCAGATTATGCCATGCTTTATATAATAAACACGGTGCTTTTTGATGCGGAGTGGGCATCGCCTTATTACGATTATGAGGTTAGGAATGGCACATTTACTGATTATTTAGGCAATGAGAAGGAAACGAGCTTCATGTATTCGGGTGAGTGGGAATATATTGAGGACGAAAACTCAACTGGCTTCTTAAAGCAGTATTCGGGCGGCAAATACAGCTTTGCGGCTATTCTTCCAAATGAAGATATTTCGGTCGAGAAGTATGTTAAGTCGCTCGACGGTGAAAAATTTGCTGCGCTTATCGGAAGTAACAGGCGTGTTATGGTAACCACGGTTATGCCGAAGTTCGAATTTGACTATTCTATCGAAATGTCGGAAATTCTTACAGATATGGGTATGGTTGATGCATTTAGTTCGGGTGCCACAGATTTTACAAAAATGGGGCGGACTGACAATGGTCTTTATATCGATAAGGTTTCACATCAAACATTTATTAAGGTTGATGAAAAGGGAACCAAGGCAGGTGCGGCTACTGTTGTAATGATGGGAGACGGAGCGGCAATGATAGACGAGGTTAAGGAGGTAATTCTTGACAGACCGTTTGTCTTTGCGATTATGGATAATGATGCGGGTTTACCGATTTTTATAGGAACAGTGCTTCTGGTATAAATAAACATTAAACGCTTAGCTGATGCTAAGCGTTTCGTCGTTATATCTGTTTAAATGCAGGGTTTCGAGCAGGGAGCAGTACTTATCCACCATGCATACCAGCCAGCTTTCTCTGCATTTTGGCATACTGCGTAGTGTTAGAGGCCACATGTGATGACGGATTATATCGTTTTCACGGCGGTTTAGGTCGAAATGTTCGTTTGCGTTTATTGCCGCCAGCCTTGGGTGATTGAAGCCGTGAAGCTCACGGTAACGCTTTATATGCCAGTCATATAGGAAAAAATCGTGGAGCATTGCTCCTCTTGCGAGACTTCTTAAATCGAAGCTCTTGAACTTTTTTGCCAGCTTATAACTATAAGCTGATACCATATACGAATGGGTGTACACTGAAACATTGCCATGCTGTACATATTTTTTCGATTCCTGCATCAAGGGGTGGCTTAATATATCGGATACAGAAGAATGAAACTTTTCTTTATCAATATCCATAGCTTAATCATCGTCCTTATTGTCAAAATCATCGTAATCGCTGTAACCGTTGAAATTCGTATAGCTGTCTATGCGCCGTCTGATATAAAGCTTGGTGCGCCTTATAGGTTCACCCAGCTGTAATCTTTTATCGGAGAGAAGCTGCTTTACCTGTTCGTAGGAAAGTCTTGATATCAATTTTTCAAAATGAAGAAGCTTGGTAGCTTGAATAATAGAGTCTGTACCCATAGAAACGAGCATCACAAAGTTGAAGCCATTCATAATGCTTTCGTCAAGAGCTAATGCAAACGTGCTAATAAAG
>JAVBPL010000043.1:0-5798 GCA_031549645.1 Ruminiclostridium sp.
CGTGTTATTAATCACTGGGACAACATGGACGGCAGTATCGAAAGAGGTTATGCGGGCAAATCTATATTTTTCAAAAACAACGACTTCGATTATTCAGATAAGCGTATTGAGGATTACGCAAGGCTTCTTGCTTCGGTTGGGGTTAATGCCGTTGCAATTAATAACGTGAACGTGACTAAAATCAGTGCAAGGCTTATTGTAGAGCCGTTTCTTTCAAAAGCGGCAAGGCGTGCGGAAATTTTTAGCCCGGTTGGGAGTAGATTATGCTTTTAAGGCAGCGTTTACAGCCCTGTAAAAATAGGCGGACTTCCGACGCCCGACCCGCTCGACGAAAAGGTTAAGGAGTGGTGGAAGGAAGCGGTAAGTGAAATATATGCTAAAATACCTGATTTTTTGGGATTTGTGATTAAAGCTGATTCAGAATTCAGAGACGGACCATCAGCCTTCGGCAGAACGCAGGCAGACGGCGCAAATACAATAGCCGCTGCACTTAAACCTTATAACGGCGTGGTATTCTGGAGATGCTTTATATACAACTGCCGACAAGACTGGAGAGACCACAGTATCGACAGACCTAAGGCGGCTTATGATACTTTTCTGCCGCTTGACGGGAAGTTTGATGATAATGTAATTTTACAAATCAAATTCGGACCTGTGGATTTTCAGGTCAGAGAGCCTGTTTCGCCGCTTTTTTCGGGGCTTAACACCACAAAAGAGGCTATCGAATACCAGATAACGCAGGAGTATACGGGACATCAAATTGATATGTATGCCAGCATTATGCAGTGGGCTGAGGTAAACGCAACCCCCGCTCATAACGGCAGGACGATTTCTGAGATGTATGGCGACGAAATTCTAGCCGCTGCTGCTGTGCCCAATATCGGTGACGACGAGAACTGGACAGGTCATTTTATGGCGCAGTGTAATCTTTATGCTTTCGGCAGAATGGCATGGGAGCCGAATATTTCGCCCGTTGAGGTAATAAATGAATGGGTATGGCTTACCTTTGAAGCTGATAATTCGGCAAAGAGCATAATTCAAAATATGCTGAAAACATCACGTGAAATTTACGAAAATTACACCTCACCGTTTGGAATTGGCTTTATGGTGACACCACATACTCACTACGGACCGAATATTGAGGGCTATGAATACGCCAAGTGGGGTACCTATCACAGAGCAAGTCATGAGGGAATAGGCATAGACCGTACGAGCAGCGGAACCAAATACACGGAACAGTATCCGCCTGAGCAAAGAGCAATATTTGAGAATATAGAGACCTGCCCCGAAGATGTTTTGCTATTTTTCCATAGGGTAAAATACGATTATGTGATGAAAAACGGCAAAAGCTTGCTTCAAAATATTTACGATAAGCACTTTGAGGGTTATGAGGGGGCAAAAAATCTCCTTACTTCGTGGGAGTCACTTAAAGATAGGCTGCCCGAGGAGGTTTATAATTCGGTCAGAGAAAGGCTAATTTTACAAGAGGATAACGCACACGAATGGTGCGACCAGATTAATACATATTTTTATCGCTTTACAGGGATAGGAGACGAGAAAGGACGGGTAATTTATGCTTAGCGGATTTATTAAAAGCATTAACGAAAAGAATATTGAGGTTGAGTCAGTACATGTCTATAGCGAAAAGCTGGGTGTTTTTGAGCATACCTTTATTTCAAACCTCAGACGGCATCTTTTTTCAGGCTCAAAAGCCTTTACATCAATGGCTGTCGGGATAGCCGAGGGGGAGAATTTACTCTCCTTAGACGATAAAGTGCTGGATTATTTTCCGCAGTTTAAAGACAAGGCTTCGGCTGGCTCAGAAAAAATCACCGTGAAAAATTTACTCCAGATGTGTGCGGGACATTCGGTGCCTTTGTATAACACCGATTCACCTCCTAGCAGATATAACGAGGATTGGGCAGGGCTGTTCTTTGAGATGAAGCTCGATACAGAGCCTGGAACCAGCTTTTACTACGATAACGGTGCGACATATATGCTCAGCCGTGTTGTTGAAGCCGCATCGGGCGAGAAGCTCAGCGAATTTCTCAAGCCGCGTCTTTTTACCCCTCTCGGAATTACCGATATTAAGTGGGATGAATGTCACGGCGGTCACTCGCTGGGCGCAGTAGGACTGCACCTCACCACAGAGGAGTTTTCACGGCTTGGCATATTAATGCTAAACGAAGGCGTATGTAATGGTAAACAGATAGTTCCAACAGATTATATCAGGAGAGCTAGCACCGATACGGTCACAGTAAAATATTTCGGAGACCCTGAAAATAACGAGGGCTATGGTTATCAGCTTTGGCGGTGTACAGTTGATGCTTATCGTGCGGACGGCAAATACGGTCAGTATTCGATAGTACTGCCTAAAAACCGTGCTGTGGTAACTATTACATCCCGCAGAGAAAATAATGCGAACGATGCATTAAGAGAAGTCTGGGCAGAAATTTTACCTAAGTTATAATAAAAAAGGAATGTTTAGAAAATGACAAGATTATTTGAAGTTTACAGGGATTATTTCCCGATAGGTGCAGCAGTTAATAACCGTGTTTTAAGAACTCACGGAGAGCTTCTAAAAAAGCATTTCAACAGCCTTACTGCTGAAAACGAGACCAAGCCTTTCCTTACACAGCCTAAGGAGGGTGTGTTTACCTTCGATATGGGAGATGAAATTGCGAGCTTTGCAAAGGCGAACAATATGCTTTTCAGAGGGCATACATTAGTCTGGCACAACTGCACATCGGAATGGTTTTTCGAAAATTTAACCCGTGAAAACGGCTTCGACCGCATAAAAACGCACATTGAAGCGGTTATGAAACACTTTAATTCCGCATATTTATGGGATGTGGTTAATGAGTGCATCAACGACAGCGATGAGGGCGGTGTGTTCAGAAGCTCGCCATGGTTTAACGCTCTAGGCAGTGATTTTCTTGAATTTTCGTTTAAGACTGCACGTTCAGTTAATCCTAGCACCAAGCTGTTTTACAACGATTATAACGAGACAAATAAAATTAAAAGAGAACGTATTTATGAGGTTATAAAAGAGCTTAATAAAAAAGAGAAGCTGGTGGACGGCTTCGGTATGCAGGGACATTGGAGCAACTTCCACCCCACTCTTTCGGAGATTGAGGAGTCAATTGAGCTGTACGCATCACTTGATATTGAAATTCAGATTACCGAGCTTGATGTTTCGCTGTTTGAGTTTAGCGACCGTTCGCATATTGATGCACCTACTGCCGAAATGCTTGAGCGACAGGCAGAGGTTTACGACGATATATTTAAGATTTTCCGCAAGTATAAAAAATATATCACGGGTGTAACCTTCTGGGGCGTTTCAGATGAGACGAGCTGGCTGTCAAATTTCCCTGAAAAAGACAGAAGAAACTGGCCACTTATATTTGATGACAACCAAAATGTAAAAAATTCTTACACGAAGATAACAAATTTTTAAAAAATAGCAATATTTGGTTTGCAAAAACTGTCAAATAGTGCTATACTACACCTATATATTAAGAATGGATTAAAATATGAAGAAAAAACTCTCATTTATACTCGCGGTGTGCTTTATTCTTTCGTCTTGCGGAAATAAAGCCGAAACAGAAGAAAAAACGGAAGCTAGTTCTTCATCTGAGGAGACTGTAATGACTGAAAGTATAGCTACAACTACACCTGAAGCTACAACCACTCCCGCAACAACAGAGGAAATTAGCACAAACGAAGAATTTTACGATAGAATTTTAGATAACTCACTGCTTTCTACGGGAAACAACAGCCGTTTGAAGAACGTTATCGAGAAAGCCAGAAACGGCGAAGATGTAACCATTGCATATATTGGCGGCTCGATTACGGAGGGTGCACTTGCTTCGCCAAACAAAAATTGCTATGCGCAAAAATCTTACGAGGCATTCGCAGAGATGTTCGGTACAGGCGATAACGTGCATTATGTCAATGCTGGAATGTCGGGTACTCCATCTTGTCTCGGTATAGTTCGTTATGACGGCGATGTGCTTGAAGCTGGTGGAACTGAGCCTGATATACTATTTATTGAATTTGCCGTTAATGACGGTGACGATGTAACAGGCAGTGTTGCTTACGAGAGCATGATTAGGAACGCACTGAATTACGACAAGGGAACTGCGGTTGTGCTTCTGTTCTCAGTATTCAGAAGCGGTCTTTGGAACGTACAGGAGAGATATATTCCTTTAGGTGAGCTGTACGGGCTTCCTATGGTCAGCATCAGAAACGGCATAACACCTGAGATAAATGCGAAAACCTTATCGGGTGACGATTTCTTTGCGGCTGACGGCTGGCACCCCACAAACTACGGACATCAGCTCATGTCTGACTGCATTGTAAATATGTTTAAGGCTATTGATAAGGCTGACAATGATGCCCCGATTTCTGAGATGCCTGCGGCTAAATACGGTACGGATTACGAAGGCATCAAGATGATAGACAACAACACCGAGGCTGACGGCTTTACGCTCACAGTCGGTGATTTTAACAAAAAAGACAGCAATACAGGAACCTATCATTTCAACAATAAGGCGAAGCTTCCCGACAACTGGAAGCACGATAAGGCTGCTGGAAATGAGCCCTTTAAGCTTGAGGTGAACTGCAAGAACCTGCTGCTTCTATATAAATACAGTAATTCCTCTAGCGCGGGAAGTGCCGAAATTTATGTTGACGGTGAGCTTGTAAAGACACTGAACAGCTACAAAAACGACGGCTGGAATAATGCGACGACTGCTGTTATTTTTAAAGAGGACACCGCCGCAGACCACGTTATTGAAATTAAAATGTCAGAGGACAGCCTCGAGAAGGAATTTACCATACTAGCACTAGGCTACACTCGTTAATGAACTATCGGCGGATACCGACGGTTTTATTATAAAAATCAATTATAAAGTGAAAGGTGAAGAAATCATGTTAAGAAAAAAGTTTTTAGCTCTCGCAATTTCTGCAATCGCAGTTTCTGCATCGATTATCGCATCTAGTGCAGCAACTGTACTTGTAGACGAAAATTTTGACTCAGGTCTCGGAAAAATGCAAGGAGTACAAGCTCTTGTTCTCGCTCAGGACGGCTACGCTTATGTAAGCGGACGTGGAGCTGACTGGCACTGCGTTCAGGTTACTGGTGAAAACGCAGGCGTTGAAGTTGGCAAGACATACGAGCTTAAGACAGCAGGCAAGATTGATGCAAGTCAAAAGGTAAGAGACGAAGCTATCGTAGGCTTCTGTATTGAGCATATTAAGCCCGACGGCTCAACAGGCTGGAAATGGCTTGAAGTAAAGGCAAAGGCTGTTGCTGGCGGTACCTTTGAAGTTGCAGATACATTCTTCTTTGACCCCGATGAAATGACAACCGTTAACTGCATTCGTATTCAGACAGATAATAATGAAGATATTTTCGAATACTATGTAGATTATTTCACATTAACAGAAGTTGATGCAGCAGGCGCAGCTCCCGTAGTAACCGATGACAGCAAAGATGCTCCCGCTCCTACAACAGGTAACACAGCGGCAGCAACAGATCCTTCTAAGGCAGCTAACCCTGAAACAGGCGTTGAAGGCGTAGCAGCAGTTGCAGGTCTTGCTATCGTAGCAGCAGGCGCTATCCTATTTGCTCGTAAGAAATAATTAGAACTACAAAATAAGAATCCACCGGCATAGCCGGTGGTTTTTCTTATGCGGGCATAGCCCTCTGTTGCTAGCGGCGTCTCAAGACGCATATACGGTCTGACACTTGCGAAAGATTGTTACTTACCACCCGTAAACGGGTCTGTATATTC
>JAVBPL010000083.1:0-5330 GCA_031549645.1 Ruminiclostridium sp.
TCATTAATTTATGAAAAATTAATGCTTTTATGATGAACTTACCGTTATATTTTGCCTTAAATGTTAATTTACTGTGTCCGCAATGTTACCTTTTTGTGACAATTATTGACAAATTAATTTTTCGTTGTTATAATGACACTACGATGTCAAAAATTAATAAAAACTTTAACTTCAGAGGAGAAAATGGTTATGAAAAATATGAAAATCGGGGCGAAAATATTACTTGGCTTCGGGATTGTGCTTGCATTGACAGTAATACTTGCAGTAGTAGTAATTTCAACAAATGTCTCCTCAATTAACAATATAGAAGATACATCGGCCGTGTCTGATTATCAGACGATGGTTAATACTATGCTTGATACTTATAACAACGCAAGAATAAGTGCAAGTATCCTTTATTTGACAGTAAATACAGAGGAATACAACAATCTGGTTAATAATTACGATCAGCTTGGTGATTTACTATCAAAAATGGATGACATGTCGGCAAAACATAAAATTTTGGCAAAATATACTGCCGAAACACAGAAAATAAACGATGAGCTTAAGCTTTGGCGTGTAAATATTGATAATTTACAGGCTGATAACGAGCTTTTCGATAAGCTTAGCACTGAAATGAGAAGCTCGGGAATGGTCTTATCTTCCGATGCGGGCAATGCTTTTGATGTTCAGTCAGAAGGACTTAAAAATGCGATAAGTAAAAATCAAGACAGCGCAACTGTTTCGAGATACATCAAGATGATGGAAATCGCAGAAAGCGTAGAATCAGGTATTATCGATGTACGCAGAAATGCCGCTCAGTTTGTAGATACATACGACCCTAGCCGTGTGGGTTCGCTTTTTGATAATGTGGTAGCAGTCAAGGGTCTCATGAACGATTATATCGGAACGACAGTCTCTGCCGATAGTAAAGCGGCGATGGATAATTTGCTGCTCAATTTTACCACCTACACAGACTTATTAAAAGAATATGAAAATGCTCTCATTATTAGTGCCGATCACATAAGTGGTTCTAAGGAAACTGCTGATATTACAACCACTTTAATGTTTGATTTATCATACGAGATGGATGACCTAATGGCTGGAAATATGAATACGACTATTTCGTCAGCATCAACCACTCTAGTAATCATTATAATTATTTCTATATTTGCAATTCTGTTCGGTTTATTGATTGCGGTTATAATTATGCGCGGCATAACACAGCCTGTACAGGTTATGTACGGAGTAATTAATAAGGTCGGTACAACAGGAAGCTTCGAATTCTCAGAAGCTGAGCTGAGTAAATTAAAATCTGCGATTTCTAAAGACGAAATCGGTCAGTCTATCGGTGCCTTCAATCAAATGATTAATAAGCTGATTAAGATTGCTCACGACCTTGAAACAGTTGCGAGCGGAGATTTGACTGTTGATATTGAAGTGATATCCCACGAAGATACAATCGGGAACGCTTTAACAAAAATGCTTGACAATTTGAATATGATGTTCAGAGAAATAAATGTTGCGGCTGAACAGGTGAACAGCGGTGCAGACCAAGTCTCCAGTGCATCACAGGCGCTTTCGCAGGGTGCAACCGAGCAGGCAAGCTCAATAGAGGAGCTGTCGGCTTCTATACAAGAGGTATCAGGTCAAATTTCAATAAACTCTGACAATGCGACTAAGGCGACCGATATCGCAAACGAAACCAAGACTGAGGTTGAAAATGGAAATGCACAGATGCAGCAAATGCTTCAGGCCATGAACGAAATCAATACCTCGTCAAACGAAATCAGTAAAATTATTAAGGTTATTGACGATATAGCCTTCCAGACAAATATTCTTGCCTTGAACGCCGCTGTTGAAGCAGCAAGAGCGGGTGCGGCAGGAAAGGGTTTTGCGGTAGTAGCAGATGAAGTGAGAAATCTTGCGTCAAAATCTGCAGATGCAGCAAAGCAAACCACAGCTTTAATTGAGGGTAGTGTAAGCAGTGTTGGAAGCGGTGCCGAAATAGCACACAAAACCGCACAGTCTCTCGAAGCAGTTTCGGCAAAGACTGAGGAAGTAAGTGCACTTATCAAGGAAATCGCAAAGGCTTCACAAGAGCAGTCGGTAGCGGTAAATCAAATAAATATCGGTGTTGAGCAAATTTCATCAGTTGTACAGAACAACTCTGCAACAGCAGAGGAAAGTGCAGCTGCGGCAGAGGAGCTGTCAGGTCAATCTAATATGCTAAACGAGCAAATCGCACATTTCAAGCTTAAGTACTGATTGAATTATTAAGCACATAAAGAAATGCCGTACACCTTTTCAGTGTACGGCAAAACACTTTAAATAGTGAGACTATAATGAATTTAGTAAATTCATTATTTCGTTTTTGGGGCGAACACCAACTGCTTTATTTACAAGCTCGCCCTTATTAAATACTAGAAGTGTGGGAATACTAATAACGTTAAATCTCGTGGCAAATTCGCCCTCGTTATCAATATTAATTTTGCAGATTTTAAATCTGCCATCAAAATCTTCAGCTATTTCTTCAAGAATAGGTTTAAGCATCATACATGGTGCGCACCACTCCGCCCATAAATCCACGAGCACAGGAATATCTGATTTTAACACTTCATTATCAAAATTGTTTTTTGTTATTTCAATTACTTTCATACAACATCCTTTCGTTGAGGCTTAAATTCTATATTTATAGTATATCACAGTGCTCTTGATTTATCAATACATATTTAATATAATGATATGTGACAGGGGGATTTACATGATGAAAAAAGATGTAATAATAATAGGCAGCGGACCAGCAGGATTATCTGCTGCGCTGTACTTAATCCGCGCAGGGTACGATATTGGTGTAGTATCAAAGGGTCGCGGTGCTTTGGATAAAGCAGAAAAAATCGAAAATTATTTTGGGTTTGAACAACCAATATCAGGTGCTAGACTTCTTGATATAGGTGAAAATCAGATTAAAGCCTTGGGTAGCCAGATTATCTGTGACGAGATTACCAGTATCGCATTTCAGGGAAGCTTTGCCTTGGCGGGTGTGGAAAATAATTACACGTCAAGTGCTGTTATAATCGCAACTGGGGTAAATAGAAAAAAGCTTAATATAAAGAATGTTGAGCGGTTTGAGGGGACAGGGGTCAGCTACTGTGCTGTTTGCGATGCCTTTTTCTTTAAAAACAAAACAGTTGGTGTTCTTGGTGCAGGTGAATATGCGCTCCATGAAGCCGAGACCTTGCTCAAAACCTCAGGAAAGGTAATAATCTTTACAAACGGGGAAGAAACCACTGTTGCTTTTCCGAAGGATACCGAAATAATAAACGAAAAAATTTCGGAGCTTGCTGGTAAAGACAGACTTGAAAAAATCGTACTTCAAAACGGGCAGAAAATAGACATTGACGGCTTGTTCATAGCACTTGGTACAGCCGGAGCTGCCGACTTCGCAAGAACTCTGGGTGTAATAATAAACAATACAAATATAGTCACAAATAACGATATGGAAACGAATTTACCTGGTGTTTTCGCTTGCGGCGACTGCATAGGCGGAGTGCTTCAGGTTTCCACTGCCGTTGGTGAGGGCTGTAAGGCGGCACTATCAGCAATAAAATATCTGAAGCCTAAAGAATAACTGGCTTGTGTGTAAAATCTATTCCGCAGGGCAGAGGCTTGCTGAAGCCTAAGGCATATAGATTATCTGCACGGTTTTCAATAAAAGCCTGCTTTTTAGCGGCTGTACTTGTCTTGGACAAATCCATTAACGAGGTATTTATAGGCAGGACGCTTTTTGCTGACGAAATGATTTCCTTACCTTTGTCGTTCATGCCGAGAACCCTGATATACTGCGGTAAAACCTTGGCGTCGCTCTTCGTAATTCCAAGATAACAGCAGAGAATTATTCTACGGAGTCTTGCCATTGTGTAACGCTTTGTTTTTATTAGCATCATAAGCTCGGGCAGGCTTCTTGCGACTTTAACTGCTTTATAAATGCGATTTTCCAATCCTTGAAGAACATTCGGTGCTGTTAATATATCCGAGACGCTCATAGTGCGGAGTGCCGAAAGAATGGCGACCTCAAGATTTGATAAAAGCGAAAAATCATCTGCATTGATAGCAGGCATAAAACTTGATACATCGTCACCCTTTACAAGCATATTACGAAGCATAGATGCACTAATAAAGTTCGAGTGCTCGATTTCGGTGCTGTCGTGGTCGGCTCCGTAACGCTTAATAGTGACGGGTGTAAGCGATGAGCCTGTATCGTTTATAGCTTTCAGATACTCAATTCCGAGTGTATTATTTGGAGTGGCAAGTGCCTTAGTAATATCGTCGTCGTAAAATTCCTCTATTGTTTTCTGGAGTGCGTTAGGGTAAGTAAGCCCTCTCCTCATATAGCCGAGAAAGCTTTCCTGTTCGAGCGCATAATGCACCGCCCCTGCTGCTTCCTTCAATAGCTCTATATCGCCGCACTCACTTCCAAAGCTTAAATAATCTATGCAGCTTAAGGAGTTCAGAATAGTTACTGCACCTAAAGCGAAATTCTCGGCACTGCCGAGAGCGGCGGTTACAGGCAGTTCAATTACTAAATCTATGCCGTTTCTCAATGCCTGCTCGGTGCGTTTCCACTTATCGATTATGGCGACATCGCCTCTTTGGGTAAAGTTACCGCTCATTACTGCGGCGAGATGTGTAATGCCGTAACGCTTTCTTGTTTCGTCAATGTGATACTTATGACCGTTGTGAAATGGATTATATTCACATATAATAGCACCTGTTTTCATTATTTTTCGTTAAACCTCCGATAATAAGTTTTTTTGCTTGATTTTTTGATATAAAAGTTTTATAATTAGAATGTTATGGTATCTAGATTAATAATAAAAAAGGACGGGAATTAAAAATGAAGATTTTAGTTATCAATGCCGGCAGTTCATCTTTAAAATACCAACTCATCGAAATGAGCGATGAAAGCGTAATTGCTAAAGGCAACTGCGAAAGAATAGGTATTGACGGACGTATTACCCACAGCACGTTTGACGGAAGAAAGGTTGATGAGAAGTGCGATTTTCCAACCCATACCGAAGCCTTTGAGCGTGTGGTTGAGGTGCTTACTAAGGGTGATGCAGCAGTTATAGAAAGCATGGACGAGATTAAGGCTGTCGGACACCGCGTTGTTCAGGGTGCCGAGGTTTTTGCAAAAACCACTAAGGTTACAGATGAAGTAATCCAAAAGATAGATGATTTACAGGAGCTTGCGCCTGTACATAATCACCCTCATGCACTGGCTTTATGGGCGTGTAAGAAGGTTATTCCAGATACAGTTCCTCAGGCAGTGGTGTTTGACACAGCTTTTC
>JAVBPL010000062.1:0-5872 GCA_031549645.1 Ruminiclostridium sp.
AAATCAAAATTGTGATTGTATTCGTCAATTCTTTTTTCAAGATAATTGTCTAGTGGTAATTCCTTAATTAAGTCCTTTTTCATAAAACCGCCAGCTTTTTCGATATTGCCGCCGCCGCTACCGACGTTCCTGCACAAGAATGCCGCAATTTCGTTTGCCATAACTTCTCTTACTGAGCTTCTTATTGAAAGCTTCAGTCCTTGCGGCAGCTCACAGTAAACTATACTACAATCCACCTGCTCCACCTGCTGTGCGATGTCCGAGGTGAAGCCGAGAATATTCGGGTCACATGGTTTAGCCTTAAATAATCCTATTCCGCCGATAAGCTTGGGTTCGCTTAAGGCAGTTCCCACAATATCCAGCTCATCAAGTGTAATAGCCGAGTTCTTGAGCCTTTTTATAAGCATAGAATCGGCAGGAAGTATATCAGCCATGTCACGGTCAAGCGGGTGGTTAATCTCCGCAAATCCGTTTGTATCGGTGAAAAGTCCGTAATATAGCGCATCACATAAATTCTGATAATCGTCTATTTTATAATCCTCGGCGCGAAGCAAATCCCAAACTAACGTAGAACAGCTGCCAAGTGAGGGGCGTATACAAGTGTGTTTGCCCTCCTCAATTTCAGTTTTATGATGGTCTATTACCATAAATTCAGGTGCTTCAAACTTCTGTACATTACCAGCACCATATTGGCAATCAACAGTTACAAGCAAGTCACACTCGGGCAGCTCCGAAATATGTTCTAGCTCAATGCCCATAATTTTGAGCATTAAGAGCAAATTCGGCTTTGAAATACCTGCTCTTCCGCCGTAAACCAGCTTTGCGTTTTTACCGTTGCTTCGGAGATAATGCTGCAAAGCAAAGCCCGATGCAATCGTGTCAGCATCTGGCACATCATGGCATTGAATTATTACATTTCGGTATTTACACAAATCCCTGACACGCATTAAATTATTCTCCCTATATATTAGTCAATATGATACTTCCATTTTTGCTGTTCGGTTAACGTTACTCCATGCAGCTCATCTTTAAGCGACTCAACTATATCCTCAAGATTATGAATATTTACCTTTCTGATACTGCCACTGCCGTCGTCAATAAGTAGAGTATTATCATCTAAGAAGTCGCACATTAGTGGCACCTCGGCCACAGCCTCGAAGCTCTTTGCATCAAGAATAAGTGTATACAGTTCAAACTTTGAATTAATGTAATTACTGATTATATAATTATCGTTTAAATTAAACACCTCGGTTAAATAAGCATCGCGCTTAAGGTCTGCTACCTTACCATTCCTATTAACATCATAAACATACGGTATACCGTGATAAGGTATTATTGCAAGATTATCACCACCGTTAATAAATTCAACAAAGCAGTCACCCACAATTGATATTTCAAACGAAAAGATTACTACTCCCTCGTTTATCGAATACACCTCAATTTTATTTGAAGTAATAAGTGCCAATCTAAAATTATTTTCGCCGATTTTACAAACACCAACAAGCTCTCTTTCGCCGAGAACCTCCTCTGCTCCTGCGGCTCTGTGCTTGTAGGAAATAACCCCTTTTTTGCCAGAAACTATGTAGTTACCTAAAATCATTCCAAAATCATTATCAGGGCTTATCATCTCATTGTCGATTACCGAAATATCATCAGGATTAATTAAAAGCAGGTTCCCATCTTTAAGTGTGTGTATGCCAAAATCGCTCCAGGTAACACTTTGACAATCGATAGCCTCGTAAATCATTTGACCATTCTCACCACTATAAATTCGTACCGCATTATCATAAATGACGATTAAATTACCAGACTTTTTAGAATACTGCGTATCGATTACGCTGTTACTATCTGCAATAACGGTATCAGCAAGGATTTCACCATTGTTTTTATTAACAATCCTAAACCTGTCATAACTATAAAAGGTTAGCTTATAGCCAGCTTCGTTCACTTTACATTCAGTAAAACCATATTCTCTATCATAATTATAAAAACTATTATCGGAAAAATTCTTATTCTTAAGTATACGTACCGACAGGCTATCATACCCTGCAGTTATCGCATATTTGCCGCCAATCTCAATAAAATTCGTCAGATAATCTGAAGTAAATTCCTTTAGTGTTCCGCCATCGGGGAGCGGACATAATGAGCCATTTATCGTCGTAAGAGGTGCTGTAGTTCTGTCATAAACATAATAATTATTATTGTCACCGCTTATTATAAAAGTATCATTAAAAGCATCAACTGCTTCGATATCGCAATTAAATGATGCAACTACAACTCGCTCCCCTGTTTTTGGTTCCACCTCAACCAGTATATTTTTATTAGCATAATAAATATTATCATCTGAAACAGCAAAATAAAACGGATTTGTTTCAGATTTATAATGCACTTTTTCGGTCATATCCTTATAATTCACGATATAAAAATCAGCACTGTAAGGACCATTCGTAACAGTAGAATAAATAAAATAATCGTTGTAAAATTCACCATTAGCATAAATTAAACCGTCGTTCGAAATTGTTTTACCCGAACCTCCGATATCCTTAATGAATATTATTCCATTGTCAAGACTAACTGCGAGACTTGAACCATCATCATTAAGCTCAAAAATATTGTCGTGAGGATTTAAAAATGTATCATCAAACGGCACCGACATTCTTCCGTCGTTTAATTTATAGCTCGAATTATTAAAGTCAATTTTTTCAATTAAGTTACCGCTAACATCGTAAACACTAGCATAATCGTTATCCTTATAAATAGCCGCAATTCTGCTCTTATCACTACTTACAGCAATTCTCGTCGCTTTTTCAGCGGTCCATAAAACCGTTTTCGCATTTATATCGTAAGCTGCTAAAACGTTCTCGGAGGTATAAATAATTAGATTATCAGAGAGAAACTCTACATCATTTAAAGCACTTTTTACAGAAGGCAGCTCTACGATAACCTTACCAGTTTCATTTTGGAACACCGATACCGCATAAGGATACACAATTGCTGTATAATATTCATTAGGAGATAAGACCACCTTGCTTGCTGCCGATTGTAGTGCTAGGTTTTTATGATAATCAAAGCCATCAATAACGTTATAATACCTAACTGCATCGGTAAGTGCTTTTTCAGCTGCGGGAACATACGGACGTTCGGGGTTATTTAGATTATTAGGCAGTGCTTCCAAAGCGAGTAAAGCTGCAGTATTAAGGTCTCCATCGGTTAGTGCCGATTCGGAATATTCAGCCAAAACATAAGACTGGTTTCTAAGCTTAAGCTGCATCTCCTCAGAAATCCGCATAAACTGATAAAACGAAAACGAGCCAAAAGCAAGTACAGCCGCAAATGCGCAGGAAGCAATCGTAGTTATTCGTTTTATTCTTCTCTCTCTGTGGCGCTGTTTTAAATCATCATAAGCACAACCCAAAATAGGTGCAAGTAAACGTAGCTTTTCAGATTTTAATAGCTTAATGCTCTTAGCCCAGTCGCTTGCTCTGATATCAGCAGCGAGCGGCTCAACCTCAACTCTTTCGCCGTTTATTTCACGCCATCTGATTTTAGGTGGAAAGCTTTCATCGGGTTCACCATCAATTAGGAGTGCAACTATCTTATCCTCACCATGAAGCTCTGAAAACCGTTCAACCTCACGCATTACCCACATAGATTGACAGGTACGTTTTGAGCAAATTAAGATCAGGTATTCCGAATTCTGGAGAGCCTCGTCGATAGAACCCGATAAATCAGAGCTGGTAGGTAGCTCATCTCTGTCACGAAATACTCTTTCGATTCGCTTTTTCCCTGTTTTTTGTGCCAGCTTTGTAGGAATTTTATAGGTTTCAAGCATTCTATGAAGCTTTTCGGCTACAAGCCCGTCAAGCTCACCATGTCTATAACTTATAAAAGCATTATAACGCATATTTTCCCTCTTATCTTTTATTACTTAGCTTCATCTAAAACTGTTTTAATGTGTAAATCAATTAACTGCTGTTCATCAACAACAGCGGGACACTCGGACATAAGCTCGCTTGCATCTTTAATTTTCGGGAATGCGGTTACATCACGGAGATTTTCAGCCCCGCAAAGCACCATTGCAAGCCTATCTAGCCCTATTCCTACACCACCGTGAGGTGGAGCGGCATATTTATATGCATCAACGAGAAAGCCAAATTTTGCATCAATTTCTTCAGCCGTGAGTCCGAGAATTTCGAACATTTTCTCTTGCAACTCATAGTCTGTAATACGAATTGAACCACTGCAAAGCTCGGTGCCATTTAACACCAGGTCATATGCTTTAGCGTACACCTTTTCGGGTGCAGTTTCGAGATATTCCATGCACTCGTCCATAGGCATAGTGAACGGATGGTGCATTGCGTCCCAGCAGTTAGCATCCTCATTCCATTCAAAGAATGGCATCTCAGTAACCCAAAGATAATTGAACATGCCTTCGGGAATTAACTCCAGCTGCTTCGCAAGACTATTTCTGAGCGCACCTAACGTAGGCAGTACAACTTTATTTTTATCAGCCATAATGAGCGCAACGTCACCCTTCTCACAGCCGAGAGTTGTGCATAATCCGAGTAATTCCTCTTCAGAGAAGAACTTACTGAATGAGCAGCTAGGTGCTTCATCTACCCAGCGGATAAACGCAAGTCCCTTACCGCCAATTCCTCTAACAAATTCGGTAAGCTTATCAATTTCTTTACGGGTAAGCACAGAAGCCGCATTTTTTGCGGTAATACCTCTGACACTTCCACCATCTTTTATTGCACCGCTAAACACCGCAAATTCTGTATCAGAAACCTTGTCGGAAATATCCACAATCTCCATTCCAAAGCGTGTGTCAGGCTTATCAGAGCCGTATCTGCTCATCGCTTCGTTATAAGTTAAACGTGGGAGCGGAGTAGCAACATCAATGCCTGCAACCTCTTTCATGACGTGCTTTACAAAGCCTTCAACCATCGAAAGCACATCTTCAACCTCAACAAACGACATCTCAACGTCTATTTGCGTAAACTCGGGCTGGCGATCGGCTCTCAAATCCTCGTCACGGAAGCATCTCGCAAGCTGAATATAACGGTCAAATCCCGATATCATCAAAAGCTGCTTATATATCTGCGGAGACTGAGGTAACGCATAAAATTTTCCTGGGTGCACTCTTGACGGAACGAGATAATCTCTTGCTCCCTCTGGAGTGGATTTCATGAACATTGGTGTTTCAATTTCTATAAAGCGGTTTGCGTAAAAATATTCACGTGCCGCTTTTGCAATTTCGTGACGTAAAATCAGATTATCCTGAAGCTTTTTTCTCCTTAAATCGAGGTAGCGGTACTTAAGCCGTAGCTCCTCATTAACCTTTGTATCGTTTTGAATTTCAAATGGTAGATTATTAGCCTTCGAAAGTATCCTTAGCTCGGTTACGATTATTTCAACTGCACCAGTGGAAATATCCTTGTTAACACTTTCACGCTCTTTTAAAATACCCTTAGTCATAAGCACATACTCAGAACGAACAGTTTTAGCTTTTTCAAAAACACTGCGTTCTGTATTCTCGTTAAAAACAAGCTGAACAACGCCAGTTCTGTCTCTTAAATCTATAAAAATTAAGCTGCCCTTATCTCTGACTCTCTGGGTAAAGCCGCCGACAACAATTTCGTTGCCAACACCCTCAACCTCTCCGCAATAGTGTGTTCTCTTAAGTCCAGTCATTAATTCCGCCATGTCTTATAAATCCTTTCATATATGAACATATAATATTTTGTATTCGTAGATTCGGAAATTTATACAAATGATGGTATAAGTATACCACAAATTCAAATCAATTACAAGAGAAATCATAAAAACACGCAAATAAAAAACCGAGAAAACAATCAAGTTTCCTCGGAAT
>JAVBPL010000047.1:0-4512 GCA_031549645.1 Ruminiclostridium sp.
ATTTATCAAAATCAATAGACTTTCTTCTTGAGAATGCTGGAGCTGTAATTCAATATCGCTTAAAAAAAGAAATACTAAAAAACATTAAAAAATCAGAAGAAGAAAATCTGTTAGAACAAATATACAATTTACCAAATTTTAGATTAGTTCAAAGCTATGTAAAACATAATGGATATATCGGTAGCGGTGCGCATAGCTGGGATAACTGGCGTGGTGTTTGCTATCATGAAACGCCATTACAAGATGGTGAAGCGGCGGCAAGGCTGTTATCATACTATGCCATTCCTAAAACGCACCCGATTGTAAAAAATTATATTAACGCTATGCGAGACGAGTACACGTTAAAAAATGAGTTCACCTATATTCCGCCGGAAGCCAAACGATACGAAAACCGATTTGTCGGCATAAACAGCGGAAATTGTTTGATGATGCTAATTTATACAATGCAGGCATTGCTTGGCTACGGTGATGATAAAGAGCTTCATGAATATCAGACAATATCTTTAAAAGGATTTGAAAAAATACTTAATATATCTGCCCTTGATGATATAACTAAGTTTGATGCTAACTCAAAAAGAAAATATAACTGCCCGTACATAGAATCAGATGATTATTTTCCATGTTCATATACACTTTCGATGTTGGCGTATACTCAAAACTGGCGTACAAACGAAACGGTAAAAATGCTTGCAGACTCTATTAATCGGCTAAATATGATAATGAAGCCTGAAAACAACCTAGCTATAAAAATAAATGGACAGCTTATCGGTCCAGGATGGGCGCTAGCTCGTCCTATTATGCCGTTCACTGCCGAAAACATTGCAACAATAATGTATCGTCGTTTATTAAGCGAAATTGCCATGCTCGGAGTTGGTAAAAACGTTGATATTTTAAACAAATCCGCTGTTAATATTGAAGAAGCCATAAATAAAGATGGAATTTTAAGCTTAGAATTAAAATATCCTAAAACAAAAGGCTATGCGCAGTATCCAACAGCATATTGCGATATTCAACTCGAGCCAGATTATAAGCGAAAATATGCACTTGAATGCGACCTTACATTTTGGGCGGTGCAGTTTTTATATTTGTATAACGGGGGATTAATATGAATAGCATAACCGAGCATTTCAATAAAGAAGCGAAGAACCATGACAATAATTTTATTAACGATATGGGAATGAGTGAGTTTTATAACGAAATTGAAAATCAACTGAATAAATGCAGTGTTAAGAATAATATTCTGGTTTTAGGTTGCGGTACAGGGCTCGAAATTGAACGTATTAAATTTAAAGCTGATGTTACTGCCGTTGATATTTCAAAGAATATGTTAACAGAATTATGTAAAAAAGGATTATATAGTGAAGTTACCCTAAATACAATTTGCGGTTCATTTTTAGAAATAGACTTTCCGTCAAAAAGCTTTGATATAATTCTAGCCTGTTATGCAATGCATCATTTTGTAGAGAGCCAGAAGGCTTCATTATATAAAAAGATTTATAATTGGCTTTCTGACGATGGTGTTTTCCTTAATGGCGATACTATGGAAAAAACAAGGCAAAATGAACTAAATAGATTAGCCGAAGCCGAAAAAATTTATAAAGAACAAAATCTACCATTCGGCAGTCTGCATATAGACATTCCTTTTTGCTATGGGCATGAGCTTGAGGTTTTGAAAAATGCGGGATTTAAAACCTTTGTTTTAGAAAAGGAATGGGACAGGACAAAGCTATATCGTGCAAAATAATACCACCGGTTCATTGAATTGATACCGGTGGATATTTATTATTTTGAGTTAAATTTAAACCAGTTAAAGTCAAAGCTGCATCCTGGAAGGAATTCAAAGCGTATTTTATTTACACCCTTATAATTATTTATTTCAAAGGTAAGCTCTGCTTCGTTTTCGGTATTCGGGAATTCGATAATCTCACGATTTATGCCGTTTTCATCAATAATGTGGAGATGAATAGAGTCATTGACGTTACTAGTTTTTCCGCATATTGTTATGCTCTTTGTGCCGTTTGATAAGTCAATATCTTCATATTCGATAAACACATTATTTCCAATATTCTGAATGGCTGTATCCATAATAGTAAAGTTGTCGCCATAAATGCTGGTTTTATCGGCGGCGTTAATTCTCTCATACGCCGAATTGACTTTATTAAATATAAAGCCCCCGAATGCGATATTACGATCTCCAACGGATTTGAAAGAAAAGCAAATATCTTTTGTGCCTGTTAATCTTTCATTTAGGGCAAAACTGTTTTCAATATACGTCTGCCAAACAAAATCAGCCTGATATGTAAAATCCCCAATTTTTTTTGAGCCAGTTTCGTTTGGCACACCTTCCCAAAGTGAAAACTCGATTATATCATCTCTATGCCAGTTGATTATTCTTACAGAAAAGCTTTCAGAACCCGAGCTTCTAAAATCGACCTTTTTAAACCCTACAATGCTTCTTTCACCGTCCTCAATCTTGACACCACCATGGAGCACCTCGTTAAGCTGTGATTTACTGATATTGTAAAGACTTGAGGGAGTGAATTTATATGGATTAACAGTCGCATTTCCGAAGCCAATTATTTCAAACTCAAGCTCAGAAATAACCTCTGGATTATTTTTTCCATTGAGAGATGCACACCGAAGTCTGAATTCGCCATCTCCGCTGGCGTTAAGCCTAATCCTGTCGCCTGTTCCTATAATTTCAGCCATGTTGGTCTTAATTCCGCTGTTTGAGATAGCAGACCATGTTAGCTCATTATAACTGGCGCTTACTGGTAATATTTTTGCGGTAATCTCCGCATAAGGATTTTCAGGAGTTAGCTTGTTGATATTTGCTGCAAGTTCAATTTTTCTTACTGGGATTTCTTTTTTTATGATTTGTCTGCACTCAGTATAAGTATCAGAAACACCCTCACATATCGGTGACAAAACACTATTAAATTTGTAAACAGCAGTAGGGAAGTTTTCTCCATGTATCTTTACAGTTACTTCACCTGGAGTATTCTTAGAAGCAATTACTGCAAGAAGCTTGCCACCGAAAAGCTTGCGAGAGCTACACTTATAATCGTCATAATCACTGCTGTCACCGTTATCAAGCCCTATAAGATATCCTGCGCCACTAACCTCTACGTTTATTCTGTCTCTGGCATTTACAACAAAGCTGCCGTCCGCATCTACTGCTGTAAGGCTTATGAACATTAAGTCCATAGAATCGGCTTTCATCTCGGATTTATTCGCTTCAAGCTTAATAGAAGCCGTTTCACCAAAGGAACCCGCTTCATCTGTTACTGTTATATTGCCGTTATTGTCATAAGCAACTGCTTTAATTCTGCCGTTTTTATAGGGCAGCTGCCAGTTAAGGCTATAAGCTTTTGTGAAATCAACTGCCTTTTTACCCAGTGAAGCATCGTTAAAAAATAGCTCAACTTGAGGTTGATTAGTATACACCACTATGTCAATGAGTTGATTATCGTTAAAATCCCAATACGGCAAAAGATGAATAACTGCTTCATTTGTCCAAGCCGCTTTATATAAATAATAATTGTCTTTCATGAAACCGGCGGTATCAACTGGACCATAATATGAATTTTTAGTAGAGTAGGGAGTAGGCTCACCCAAATAATCAAAACCTGTCCAAATAAAATGCCCGGCTGAATATTCTGTGTCACGGTCCCAAATAATCACATCTTCTGTCGTTCTGTCTCTTGCACCTGAACGACAGTTACCAAGCGACGAGCACTGTAAATCGTCATGCGTAATATATACAGCCTTAAGAGGGAAGTGATAGGTAGAGCGGCTTTGCACACGGGAAGCTGTTTCACTGCCGTAAATACACCAGTGCGGATATTTTTCGTGATGCTCATTATATAGATATTCGCCGTAGTTATAACCAGAAACCTCAACTACATCAGAGCACGCCTGCGCGTTTTCCCACGCAACATAGTTTGAGCCAATGGTGGTATATGCGTTTCTTCGGAAATCGTGCTTCTTTACTTCGTCATGTAGAAGCTTTGTCACCTCTAAACCACGTTTTGACACATGGGTATCGTATATCTCGTTTCCGATGCTCCACATTATAACAGCTGGGTGATTTCTGTCACGGGTTATCCAGCTTTCCACATCTTTTTTATACCATTCGGGGAAAAACCTCGCATAATCACAATCGGTTTTCTTTAGCTCCCACATATCGAAAGCTTCGTCAATTACTAGAATACCCATTTCATCGCATAAATCGAGAAACTCAATTGCGGGCATATTATGTGAGGTTCTGACAGCATTAACACCCATAGACTGCATAATTTCAAGCTGTCTCCTCGCAGCCGATTTGTTAAACGCTGCGCCAAGGCAGCCCAAATCGTGGTGCAGGCAAACACCGTTAAGCTTGAAATTTTCACCATTTAAGAAGAAGCCCTTATCAGCATTAAAACGAACAGTTCTGAAACCGACCTTCTGCTCTGCGGTATCTATAATCTCGTTGTTCTTAATAAGCTCGGTTTTAAGTGTGTATAAATA
>JAVBPL010000154.1:0-15085 GCA_031549645.1 Ruminiclostridium sp.
GCACGACATAAGGCTAAGGGAAAAAGCTTTGATGAAAGAAGTGCTTATGATTTTATTTCACGTGCATCAGATGCGCCAAGGGAACTCCATAATATGGATAATTACAAGGTGATTGTTTGTTCTGACGGCGAGGGACACCCAAACTGGAATGAAGGTACCCCCGATATGCCTGTCGGAGGTGCAGCGGCTGCGTTATCCGAATTTATTAAAATCTTAGAAAGCGAATAATACCGTTACTTCTATCTTAATTCGGTACTTATAAATTTAATAAATGCCTGCTGCCCATTTTCGTCACACTTATAAACACCGGCGTGATGTAAAACTTCTTCGAAAACTTTTGCTATCTCGTTTTTAAGTATTTCATCGACATTATCGGGGGTTATTTTGTGATGGCTTACCCATGATTTCACCCAGTCAGCATGAATTTTAGGGATATCGGTACTCTCGAGTATTGCCGCTTTTATCTGCTCCATTTCGGAAAGAAGCCTCGGCGGCAGAATAGCAAGCCCCATCACCTCAATTAAGCCGATATTATCTTTCTTGATGTTGTGAAGCTCCTTGTGGGGGTGAAAAACGCCCATAGGATGCTCCTTGGTGGTTATATTATTCCTGAGTACAAGGTCGAATGTATATATACCGTCACAATAACGGGCAATCGGTGTAATGGTGTTATGCGGTGTTTCACCCGAAAAGGCATAAATCCCCGCTTCTGCATCGCTGTAGCCACGCCACTTTTCGAGGATATAGACCGCAAAGTCAACCAGCTCGTCAGCGTTACGGGAGCTTATGCGGATTACCGACATCGGCCATTTAACTATACCGGCTTTTATATTCGGGTAATTTGAAGTCTTGAAATCGTATATGATAGATGCGGTTTCGAGCGGAAAAGTATGTCTGCCGCCTTGAAAATGCTCATGTGATAAAATACTTCCGCCCACAATCGGCAAATCAGCATTTGAACCGATAAAATAATGAGGGAACTGCTTAAGAAAATCTATAAGCTTTTGAAAAGTAGCCCGTTCTATCGTCATTGGCAAATGCTTTTTATTTAGAATAATCGAATGTTCGTTATAATAAAGATAAGGTGAATACTGCATGCCCCAATCCTCGCCGCAAAGCTTAATGTTAATAATACGGTGATTTTGCCTTGATGGGTGAGTTTGGGTTCCTGAATAACCCTCGTTTTCGGGGCAAAGCAGACACTTTGGGTAATTAATGCTTGGTGCATTTTTGGCAGCAGCTATATCTCGTGGGTCCTTCTCGGGCTTCGAAAGATTAATAGTGATTTGAAGCTCTCCGTACTCGGTTTCGGAGAGCCATTTTACGTCTTTAGAAATACGGTAGGTCTTTATATAATCGGCATCCTGACATAGCTTATAAAAATAATTGGTAGCTTTAGCGGGAGAAGCTTTGTATTCCTCGTCAAATCTTCTCTTGATTTCCGATGGCCTTGGCATAACTAAGTTCATAATATAATTCTGGAAGCTTTCGACGGAGCTTGCTGTGTTTTCGATAAGCTTATTTTCGACTGCGAAATCAGAGATACCGTCAAGTATCAGATTAAGTGGTATTTCGGCAGTATCTTCTTCAATGTAGGAATACAGCCATAAAGCTTCTAACAGCCTGTTCTGGCAGAAGATAGCATCTTCTTTTTCTATTATGCCTGCTTTTAAGCTGTAATCAATAAGCTCGCTAATATATTTATTTATCATTATAATGTCCTCTGTTTATATATTTCAATTATTATTATAACAGAAAACGCCGTGTTGTCAATTATTTTATCAGCTTTACCGCAATTACAGATATGTCGTCCTCCCGTCCCTTTGCAGTAGCGTATTTTGCGGCACTAGCTACTGTTTCGGCTATGTTCTTCATGCTTTTTGACTGCATTTCCTCTTTGCCTAGCTCATGCTCCAGCCAGCGTTCTGAAATTTCGGCTCCGTCGCTGGTCATTATAACGACATCGGAATTCCCAATTGTGAAGCTTTGCATTTCATAAACGGGGTTTCCAGAGATACCGACAGGCATTCCTTTACCGTTTGCTTTGACTATGCGTTTGTTGCATTTTATATAGGTAGGTGCGCTGCCTGCTTTGTAAAGGCTCACTCTTCCGCTGTATAAGTCAATTTTGCATATATCGAGCGTGGCAAAGCTTTCGTCCATTGATTTTACGAGCAGGGAATTGTTGATTATTTCTATACCGCTTTCTATGCTGACACCCGCTTGAAGCAGCTTTATTAACATTCCGCAGGCAAAAGCTGAGTCAATTCTGGCTCTGCCACCGCTGCCCATGCCGTCTGAAAGGATAATATATGCATTACCCTTTCCGTCTATAAAATTATCATAATAATCCCCACAGTTCTTTTCCTGCCCCTTTCCCATTTGAAATGCACCGTATTCTATCGAATAAATGGCTCTTTCGTACATCGTCATTCTAAAATCCTTGCCGTTATACATGATATTCGGCAGGTCGAATTCGCGCCTTAAGGCTGTTGAAATAATACCGCAAAGCTGTTCGGCGCCTATTGCTAGTGTTCCTTTGCCGTATGCCTCGAGTGAAATTCGTCCATCGCTTGCGAGAATGGCGGCTTTAGGGTTATGGATACCGTTGCTATTTAATATTTCTTCGGTTTTCGCTGAAAGTAGCGGGTCAAATTCGATAGATTTTTCGAAATCCTCTGCCATTGTATCTAGCATTTTTTCTGTGGCAGAAAGCTGAGCGGTTAAAATTCCACGCATCTCGGCAAGCTTTCGGCTAGCGGTGTTTTGCGCCACATATTCGTGGAACTGGCGGTTTAGGGAATAAATAAGCTGTTCTTTTTTGTTACAGCGTTCTGTGATGTTGTAAGGTAGATTTTCGATTTTAAGCTGTCTGCCCGTGCGCTGAAGCTTTGTCAGTGACTCCATTGCCTTAACGGTCTCGTCGTATTCGTCACCCCAGCATTTCATATTGTGGCGGCATTTACGGCAGACACTGTCGCAAGCGGAATTATAAATCCAGGCGTTGTTCTTTATGTTTCTTTTATCGAGAATTTCGGAGGTTTTCTCGACTGCAAGTTTTACCTCGCTGATAGCGGTGCCAATCAGATTAATGCGCTTTGCGTATATTTCAGAGATGCTGGTGCTTTTTTCAGAAATAGGCTTGCTGCTGAATTTTTCTGTAAGCTTGTCCGCTGGAATTAATAAAAATAAGGCCGCTCCCATAATGGTGCTTAGTATATTACTCCATGATAATGCGGTAACATCGATGAAAGCCGCACCAAGCCCCGAAAAAAGCACAAACCCCGCAGCTACTGAGGATTTGCCAAAATTTTTGAAAAGCCCAGAACCAATAGCGGCAAAGGTTATAACAACCGCCATAATAATAAAATCTGGATTTCCCAGTGCAAGACCGAATGCCGCTAAAATTCCGCTGATTGCACCGCCGTTATATTGATATTTGTTTGAAAACGAAAGAATTAAAAAGACCGAAAGCACAACACCGAGATTAAAATTAATTATCTCATAAGACGAAAGTGCAGTTATGCAAAAGATAAAAACTATGCTGACAGCGGCGGCATTCACAGGCTTAAGCTCGGTGAAAAACCGCTTTGATTTTAATATATCATAGCAAAGCACCAACGAGTATGCAACGACTGCCGAGATAAGTGCCAATGCAAGTGAGTTAAGTAAATCTGAGGTTTTAGAAGCACTCACAAATCCCGAAATAAGCACACAGGCACCCGTCAGAACAGCACTTAAGAGATTAAAGGAGAGTGAGTATTTTTTTCCGAAAAATAGCCTGAATATACCAACTGCTATCATCGAAATAAGCGTGGGAAAGAAGCTTAAGCCGCCAGTATTAAGTACCAGTCCCAGCGTAGCTCCCACAAATGCAGCAATACAGCCGAAGCCCGAAAGACTGCCTATAAAAGCAATGCAAAACGGTGCCGCTTCACCGAAAAGGCTTGTCCCTGATAATAGGAAACCCACTATTAGAATAAGTGGATATTTATAAAAAGTTTTTTTACTCGTTAAGGTTGTATGCATATTTGATTTGCCCCTTCCATATACTAATACTAATTCTATTCTGAAATGATTGTAAAAAATCTGCACAAAGTCCTTATATGCAAGACTTTTGATTGATTTTTTAATCATTTCTATCTAGGATTAGTATAATCATAAATTAATACACTTTACATTATACAAGCCATTAAATGAAAATTGTGTCGGAACAAGGCAATATTTAAATAAAATCAAAAAATCATCGCTGGTGGCGATGATTTTAATATTTATTTTAAGATTTTCACAAAAAGCTTTGCTAGCTTTTGGTTTAAATTATCAGGCTTTTCAAAATCTCCGTTCATATACAGCCCGAAAGATACCTCATGGAATGTGTGATAGTTAAAGTGAAGCTTATATTTTTTACACAGCGTTATCATATCCTTAACCCATGCTTCTGCACCCCTGTCGTTTATGAAGGCTTTGTTGACTACACCAAATTCACCTAGATACATCGGAACATTGTTCTTTTTTCCAAAATCTATATAAGGTTTCAGCGTACTCATGAGATAGGATTTATCCATTCGCTGTATGTTGGTGCCTTGCATATAGTCAATTCTCGGTATTGTTACTGCCCACGAATTACAACTTTCACGTTTAACCCAGCCTGACACAACGTATTTGTAACCCTCTCTCAGCTCGAAGCTTACACCTGAAAAATTTGCATCGCTGGTGGAACCTTTTAAATAGAGATAATCCGATTTCCCAAAGCTGCCCGTACCATTGCTCGACCAGTAATAATATTCGGCAGAGCGGCTAGGCTCCATTTCAAAGGTATTTGTGACCTTACCTTTGCTGTTATATTCCGTCACTTTGACCTTGTCGAAATATGCTATTCCAGCTTCTCCGCAGCTGTTCACCTGACAGCTTATTTTACCCATATTATATTTATCAGTTTTAACAACGGCACTGCTTTCGTAATAAACCCAGTCGCCGTTAGTCTTGTTAGTTTTTACTGCATTTTGGCAGCCAATCCATGCATAATCGCTTTCAAAGCTTGATATCTCGTCTACGGGATAATATTTTATCACGTCCTTTGTTCCTGCCCAGTCGGTATCCTGATGAGTGAAGCTATGCGGCGAATAATTATGAAATTCATAAACGATATTTTTATCGCTCAGAATATTATGAGTAAATCCGCCTGCCCCGCCATAAGTTGACTTGCCTGTTTCAAGGTTTTTCACCGCCAAAACGCTCTCCACAAAAATAATATGATTTTTATCGACGGTTCTTATCGCTTTAACTAGGCTCCTTATATATGTATTATAGGCACCCAGACTTTCATCAATTGTGTTCACGAAGGGGATAATCGGCTCATTTATCAGACCATATCCGATTATAACAGGCTCGTTGCTGTATCGCTTTGCGATTTCCGTCCATAACGCTTTGAGCCTTTTTTGATTTTCTTTATTTGTCCATAAGGCTGTGCCGTTTCCCTGCGACTGGAAGCCGCCTTGTGGGACGTGCATATTAAGTATAAGCTTAATGCCATATTTCTTTGCCCATTTTATATTTATGTCGAGCCAGTCAAAGCCGCTCTCTTTATATTCATACGGCTTACTATCATCTTCAAAAAGATTATAATTGAGATAAAACCGAACGGAGTTAAATCCAAACTCGGCTATTTCCTTATATGAATTAGCAGTGTGGTGATTTGGGTTAGGGGTTTTCGGTTCGGACCATACGCTGTTGCCGAACGCAATTCCCTTGATTAAGAATTCGTTCTCATTTTCATCAAGAATTTTACTGCCCGATACATGAATGAACGAGGCTTTTGCGGCAGCGGCTGTTACCGAAAGAGTGCCAGTGAACAAAATTGCACCCGCCATAAATGCTGATAAAAGCTTAATTCTTCTATTCATTTTTATGACCATCCTTCCTCCTACGCCAATGACAAGCTGAGTTAATTCGTCCCGAGGACGAAGTTTATCGTAGGGGAGTATCCCCGTTTGCTTTGTCACCCAGCGGTTTGAAACAAATTTTAACCTGTAAAAACAAAAGATAATGAAAATTTGTTTTAAACTTATTTTCCCCTATTATGCTTCAACTTCATTATAGAGGTTAAATCTTATATTGTCAATATAATAAATAAAAGCCTTGTACAATTCTAAAATCGTACAAGGCTAATATGCTCAATGTCTTAGATTACCGATATAGTATGCCAAAGACTTGAACTCCTGTGCGTAGATAACTAAATCTTACGCTTTTTGCTTTGCGAAGCATTCGCTGCAGTATACAGGTCTGTCGTCACGGGGCTTGAAAGGAACCTTAGCCTCGCCGCCACAATCTGCACAAACTGCAATGAAGGATTCCTTAGTTCTGCCAGAATTTTTCTTTGCATCTCTGCAATTCTTGCAGCGCTGTGGCTCGTTTACAAAGCCTTTTTCAGCGTAGAATTCCTGTTCGCCTGCTGTGAATACAAAATCTGCACCACAGTCCTTACATTGAAGTGTCTTGTCTTCGTACATGTGTGTTACCTCATTAAAATAATTTTTTCCGACCTCGGACGGATTTGCACCGACACCTTTGTAGAACAACGCTCTTTTATTAAGCTACTGGGGTCACATAACTTCTATATAAACCTTTCGGTCTAATTAGCTATAATATCTTTTTCTTTAAGCTTTCCTCGAGCACGAGATAGCGCGTTGTCAACGGATTTAGTGCTTTTTCCGAGCTTTTCGGATACCTGCTGATAGGTATATCCGTTCATGAACAGCGTCAAAACGTCATATTCAAGAGAGGATAGCTGCTCTTTGATTTTGAGGAGAAACTCGTTTTCGCTTTCCTTTTCAATCAAAAGCTCATCAGCGTGAGGAGACACATCTTCAATCAAGTTGAAATCGAAACCTTCTGCTTTTGCCGGTGAATGCTTTGCTGTGGATAAGTGGGATTTCATTCTGTTATTTATACAAGTATTTGCGAAAGCCGAAAACCCGCCTTTGCTCTGGTCATAGGAGCGGATTGCTGACATGAGTCCGATAAACCCTTCCGAAACTAAATCGTCACGGTCGGCGACACGGTTTTTCATCTTATTGGCCTTCATAATGATAATTTTCATATAGCGCGAAATCAAGGCGGAGGTTATATTTGCTGCCTTTACTTCGTTGGTTTGCTGTAATGCTCTTGCTTTAAAAAGCAATTCTTCGTCCGTTAAGCTTGAATTATCGGATAAATTCATTACTGGCTTCACCACCTATTTGTACGAATTATAACATTAAACTAATTGAATGTCAACAGCATAAACTTAAAAAATCAAATTAATTCTATAAAAGTAAAAATTATTTTTTTAGAATGTATAAATTAGTGCAAATTGCACAAAAAATAATGTCAAAAAAGGTACAGCGGTTATGCACCGTAAGCTCTTTTGCCGTCAATATATACGTTACCTCCATTACAATCAATTGCAACCACAAGGGGGAAGCACTCGATGTAAAGCTTTTTAACACTTTCGCAGCCAAGCTCAGGAAAGGCTATAACCTCAAGCGATTTGACAGATTTTGATGCCAATGCTCCCGCTCCACCTATAGCCGCAAAATACACCGATTTGTTTCTAATAATGGCTTCTACAACCTCATTGCTCCTTTCGCCCTTGCCGATTGTGGCAGCTAAGCCTAAATCAAGGAGGTCTGGAGTAAATTTATCCATTCGCCCAGAGGTGGTCGGTCCACACGAACCTATTATTCCACCAGGTGGGGTTCCTGTCGGTCCTGCGTAATATATAACGGCTTCTTCTAGGTTAAAGGGAAGGGGTTTGCTTTCGGCAATTAGCTCTAAAATTCTTTTATGGGCGGCATCTCTGGCAGTATAAATATACCCAGTAAGCTCGACTTTATCGCCTGCGGAAAGGCTTTTTGCTATATCGTTTTTAATTAATTCATCTACAGTGATTTTCATATCAATAATTCACTGAAATCATCGCCCATGCTGATACTCATATCATCTTCGTAGGCTTTCGGTTTTTCTTCTTCTTTTGGGGTTTCTGGCTCGGGGGAAATGGTAAGCTCTTTAAAGTCCTCGGTATCCATAAAGCTTTCCGCAACCAAATCCTCGCCTATATCCGCGTTTTCCGGGTCTGATGCAATTAAAAAATCGGTTTCTGCTTCTGCATCAACAGTAAGTTCATTAAAATCGGTTATAATCTCAACGTTTTCGTCTTCTACTATATTCGATAAATCTGTTTCCTGGTACTCATTTTGAACATCGTCGGGACGGCTTTCCAGTTCAAGGCTGAGCCTTTCACACTCTTTTTCAAGCAGGGCGCATTGCTGCTTCCCTGTTTCTATTTCTTCTCTCAGCTCGCCGATAATTCTCTCGTAATTATTTAAAGGCGCGTTTCCTGTATGTCCTTCGCTGGAGGTATAGTCTCTGAGCCTTGAGAGAAGCGTGTTCTTTTCGTCCTCGAGTGAATTAATTTTCTTTATAAGTGTATTGATATAAAGGTTTACATCACTTTTCTTAAATCCGTTAAAAGCGGTTTTGAAAGGGCGGGAGGTTATATCCTGCACCTCTGTGTTTGGTTTGATTGATTTAGTTGCCATATTATTTGTTATTCCTCCATTTGTGAAGTAATGATTATATTATAACAGCTTTAAATTATTTTTGCAATGGTTATAATTAATATTTTATGGTTTTTTACGGTGACGTTTATCTATTTTCTACAAATTTTGTAAAAAGGGCTTGTATTAGTTTAAATGTCGGTGTATAATATAAATAAATATCAGCGAATTTTTGTGAGAGGTGGAAAAAATGATAGAAAAGACCATGACCTTCTCGGTTCATGACGACCGCGAGAATGAGATGAAAGAAATACTCACAACTGTATACCAAGCGTTAAGGGAAAAGGGTTACAATCCGATAAATCAGCTTGTAGGTTATATACTTTCAGAGGACCCTACTTATATTACAACATACAACAATGCCAGAAGCCTAATCAGGCATATCGACCGTGATGAGCTTCTTCAAATGCTTGTAAAGAGCTACCTAACAGAATAAATTGAGCCGCCGTATATTGCATAATATACGGCAGTTTTTTACAAAATTTACATTTAATATTTCATGTAAAAATCATAATACTACTTGTGACGATAAATTTCGTTGAAATATATGAAAATCCGAAAGGAATTATGGAAGACATGAAATTAAAGCTTTTTGCTATATGTGCAGTTATGGGTTGTCTTTTAGCCTTCACAGGCTGCGAACCAAATGTTGACGATAACGGCAACAACCCTGGAACAACCCCAATTACAACATTACCCAGAGACAATGACCCTACCGTTAGCTCGTCAAGCTCATCAAGCTCAAGCTCGATAGGCACAGCTGATATGATAACAACTGAAAACACTTTAAATAGCGGTGCAAGTTCAGCGGCAGTTGAGGATAAAACCTCGGCTGCCACTTTTTTAGAGGAAATACCTTACGATGTTATCGAGGCTTCTGCGAAGCTAGGCAGAAGCAAGATTTGCTGGGGACTGGGTAAAAGTGCCGACAGCGAGGGGCGTCCGCTTGATGCCTTGAATGCACAAACGAAATACGGAGAGTACGACACTTATTTTATCGACGACAGCGGTGAAAAAAGACTATATCTCACCTTTGATGAGGGATACGAAAACGGATATACTGCCGATATTCTTGACACCTTAAGAGATAAGGGGGTCAGAGCGATTTTCTTTGTTACCTATGATTATGCTAAAAGCTCACCAGAGCTTGTGGAAAGAATGATTGATGAGGGGCATATCGTGGGAAATCATTCATACACCCACCCATCATTTCCCGAATGCAGCGATAATGAGGTTAGGGACGAAATTGAAAAGCTGCATGACTATATAAAAGAAAACTTCGATTATAGCATGGACTTAATACGGTTCCCGAAAGGCGAGTTCTCTGAAAACACGCTTTCTATTGCAAAATCAATGGGGTACAAGACACTTTTTTGGTCGCTTGCTCACATGGACTGGGACGTGAAAAATCAGCCTAACCCAAAAGATGTTTATAAAAAGCTGTCAGAAGCTACGCATCCAGGTGAAATCCTTCTCCTCCATGCTGTTTCGAGCGCAAATGCCGATTGCCTTGGAGATTTGATTGATTACTGGACTGTAAATGGATATAAGTTGACAGTTATGTAAACACTTATTGACTGTGGTTTAAAATCCGCAGTCATTTTTTATTATTTTTACAATTATTGACATAATTTTTCCAGTGGTGTATACTATAAAATATGATAAAATAATAATCTGAGTAGCGAAAGGCGGGCTATTAATATGAGAAGCTGCGGCGTTTTAATGCACATTACATCACTGTCCTCACCTTATGGAATAGGTACCTTCGGAAGTGAAGCCGAGCGGTTTATCGACTGGCTAAGTGCAGCTGGGCAGAGCTATTGGCAGGTACTGCCGATATCGCCTACGGGATATGGGGACTCGCCTTATCAGTCTTTTTCGACCTTTGCTGGAAATCCTCTGCTTATCGACCTTGATGATTTGGTGCAGAACGGGCTGCTTACAAAATCGGCTTGCGAGGAAGCAGATTTTGGGGCTGACCCTAGCTTTGTGGATTTTGAGAAGGTGTACCGCACCAAGATGCGGCTGCTTGACGAAGCCTTTCGTTCCTTTTCAGAAGATGTGGGGTATCTTGCGTTTATCCAAGAGGAAGCCGAGTGGCTCGAGGATTATGCGTTATATATGTCGATTAAGGAAGCTAATGAGTTGAGGTCATGGCTGCTTTGGGATAAGGAGCTTCGTATTAGGCAAAGTGAAGCAATGGAAAAGGCAAGAGAAGAATATGCCTGTCGTATGAGCTTTTGGAAATTTGTTCAATATACCTTCATGCGTCAGTGGGAAAAGCTTAAGAGATATGCAAATAAAAACAATGTTATGATTATCGGCGATATTCCGATTTATGTTGCGCTCGATAGTGCTGATGTGTGGGCAAATACTGATTTGTTCCTGCTAGATACAGAATGTAACCCTATGAAGGTTGCTGGAGTTCCACCCGATTATTTTTCGGCGACAGGGCAGTTATGGGGTAACCCGCTTTACAACTGGGACCGCATGAAAAAAGAAGATTATATATGGTGGATAAAGAGAGTGGCTAAGGCTGCGACGCTTTACGATGTAGTCCGCATTGACCATTTCAGAGCCTTTGATACTTATTATGCAATTCCTGACGGTGAAAAAACAGCGGTTAACGGCAAGTGGGAAACTGGTCCTCGCATGGATTTATTTGATGCGATTAATGCCTCGCTCCCTGATGTTAGGATAATTGCCGAGGATTTGGGTGAGGTGTTTGATAGCGTAAAAGAGCTTTTGCGTGCCAGCAAATTCCCGGGAATGAAGGTTTTGCAGTTTGGCTTTAACCCCGAAAATGTCGACAGCGACCATCTACCGCATCATTATCCCGCAAATTCCGTTGTTTATACGGGAACACATGATAATTCCACCTTCAAGGGCTGGTATTATTCAGCGGATAAAGCCAGTCGTGCTATGGCAAAGCGTTATCTGAAGCCCTTATTATTTGAGAATATCAGCATGGCGGGGATAAGAGCCGTGTACAGAAGCCGTGCTCATTATGCGATTGTACCGATGCAGGATATTTTAGGACTCGATGACAGAGCGAGAATGAATATCCCGTCAACACTAGGCGGGAACTGGATATGGCGAATGCTCCCTGGTAAAAATACCGCAAGGCTTGCAAGTAAATTAAAGGACCTTGCGAATACCTATTTTAGATAGAAATAAGGATTTTTATGAACATACAGATTTTTGGCAAAAGCAAGTGCTTTGATACGAAGAAGGCTGAGCGTTATTTCAAAGAGCGGGGCATTAAGTTTCAGTCGATTGATATTCTCGATAAAGGGCTTTCAAAGGGTGAGCTTCAAAGCGTTGCGGGTGCTGTGGGTGGAATTAATGAGCTTGTCAGCGAAAAAGCATCTGATTTTCACCTCTTTAAGTATCTCACCGATGACGCAAAGCCTGATAAGCTTTTGGAAAAGCCGTCACTTTATCTTACGCCGATTGTGAGAAACGGCAAGCAAGCCACAGTAGGTTATAAACCCGAAATTTGGAAAAAATGGGAATAGCTCAAAATATATTTCAAAAAACATTGACAAGTAGCTTTTATTGTGCTAAAATATTCATGCCGCATGTGTGAGGCTTTTTTAAATGTGCCTAATATGCACTGCCCTACGACAGCGAGACTTATAAAAATGAGGTAAAAAAATGTACGCAATTATTGAAACAGGCGGAAAACAGTATCAGGTCAAGGTTGGCGATACAGTTTTCGTTGAAAAGCTGGAGACATCGTCAGACGAAATAACCTTCGATAAGGTTATTATGGTAGGCAAGGATGATTCCGTAATGTTCGGAGCACCATATGTAGAGGGTGCAACTGTAAAGGCTTCTCTTCTTAAGAACGGACGTGCTAAGAAGATTGTAGTATTCACCTACAAGCCCAAGAAGGGCTCTAAGAAAAAGATGGGTCACCGTCAGCCTTACAGCCAGGTAAAGATTGAAGCAATCAACGCATAATGATAAAAGCAGTTTTTTATCATTCAGATAAAACTAATGCTTACACGGCTTTTATAATTTCAGGTCACGCAGGTGAGGGAGCTTACGGACAGGATATACTCTGTGCAGCGGTTTCTTCGGCTGTAATGCTTGTTACAAACAGCATAACCGATTTTATTAAAGCGAAGGCTGTCGTCAAGACAGAGGAAAACAAGGTGGGTGTAAAGCTCATATCGGAAAATGCGGCTGCCTCGTCACTTATTGAGTCGCTCGAAAACCATCTTCGGCTCATCGACGAAAACGGGAAAATTCGCATACTACACAAATAAGCATATCGAAAGGAATTATTTTAAAATGATTATTTTAGATTTACAATTTTTTGCACATAAAAAGGGAATGGGTTCGACCAAGAACGGCCGTGACAGCGAAAGCAAGAGACTCGGTGTTAAGCGTGCTGACGGACAGTTCGTTCTCGCAGGTAATATCCTCGTTCGTCAGAGAGGAACACATATTCACGCAGGTGAAAACGTAGGACGTGGAAGTGATGACACACTTTTCGCATTAGTTGACGGCAAGGTAAAGTTTGAGCGTCTCGGACGTGACCGCAAGCAGGTAAGCGTACGTTAACCATTGAAGCGTTTGTTTATGCGCTCAGAGCAAGTATTTAAAGTTAGGGGCGGAAAATTTCCGCCCTTATTTATTTAAAAGTATATTGAAAAGGAATGGTGTTCATTATGTCACTTAAGAATAAGATGTATCTGCTTTTAGTTTTAGCATCGGTATTTTCAGCCGCAGCCTTTACTTTACTTGTGGTTGCGTATCTTAACGGCTTCCAGGTTTGGAACACACTTACATTACTGCTTGCAGTAGTACTTACAGTATTTGGCTGGGGGTATTATTATGTAACCAGAGTAAGCTACAAGGACTCCCTACAGCCTAAGAAAAAATATTCTAACAAGGGTAATCGTAAGAACAGAAGAAAAGGATTATAATGTTTGTTGATATAGTTAAAATCTCAGTCAAGGCGGGAAATGGCGGAAACGGTGCTGTCTCCTTTCATAGAGAAAAATATGTAAATGCGGGTGGTCCCGACGGCGGAAACGGCGGAAAAGGCGGAGATATTGTCTTTCAGGCTGACACTAACCTTTCGACATTAATAGACTTCCGTTATAAAAGAAAATATGTAGCAGAAAGCGGAGCAGATGGCGGCGCAAAACGCTGTTCGGGTAAATCTGCGCCAAATACAATTATCCGTGTGCCTAAAGGAACCGTCGTGAAGGATGCCGAAACAGGCAGAATTTTAGCCGACGTTTCGGGAGACACTCCCGTTGTTATAGCAAAAGGTGGGGGTGGCGGCAAGGGTAACATGAACTTTGCTACACCGACACGCCAAATTCCTCGTTTTGCAAAGCCTGGCTTTCCTGGGGAGAGTTATAGCCTTACGCTTGAATTAAAGCTGCTTGCCGATGTCGGCTTAGTCGGCTTTCCGAACGTGGGAAAATCCAGCCTAATCAGCGTTGTAAGTGCGGCAAAGCCAGAAATTGCGAACTACCATTTTACGACAATTACACCAGTGCTTGGTGTTGTTAAGGTTCATGAAAAAAGCTTTGTAATGGCGGATATTCCTGGATTAATCGAGGGAGCAAGCGACGGAGTAGGTCTCGGCCATGCATTCCTCCGCCATGTCGAGAGATGTCGAATGATTGTTCACGTTGTCGATGTTTCAGGAATAGAAGGTAGAAATCCGATAGAGGATTTTGAAAAAATAAATCTTGAGCTTGCACGTTTTTCCGAGGAGCTAAGCACCCGTGTGCAGATTGTGGCAGCTAACAAGTCTGACCTTGCAACTGAGGAACAGATTTCCGAGTTCAAAGAATATATAGAGAAACAGGGATTGGCGTTTTTCCTTATATCAGCCGCAACCACTGCTGGAACGGCGAGTCTTGTGGAATATATAGCAGGTGAGCTCGAAAAGCTACCGCCTGTTAAACGTTATGAGCCACAGCCCCTTACATTTGAGGAAATCGATAAAATTAATACCGAGAAGCACAGCTTCAAGGTTAATAAGGTCGAGGATGGTTTTTACGAGGTTGATGCCGAATGGCTGGCACCCATAATTTCCATGGTGAACATGGACGATTATGAAAGCCTCCAGTATTTCCAAAGGGTACTGCGTTCAAGCGGAATAATCGATGAGCTTATTAACGCGGGAATTGAAGAAAACGATATTGTCTCCATTTATGATTTTGAATTTGAATTTATTAACTAGTGCTATTTAAGGAGATTATGGATATACTATCTAAAGAAAAAGCGAAGCTATACAGTCCGCTTGCACTTGCGTATTACGGCGACTCGGTTTATGAGCTGCTGGTTCGGAAAAAGACACTTCTTCTTGGGAACACCGCCGCTTCTAAGCTCCACAATATCGGAGTTGCAAAGGTTTGTGCATCTTATCAGTCAAAGGCCTTTGGGCGGATTGAGGAAATGCTTACCGAGGAGGAGGGCGATATTTACCGCAGAGGAAGAAACGCAAACAGCCATGT